>JANNXZ010000182.1:0-4564 GCA_031409835.1 Nitrospirota bacterium | reverse complement strand
CGGTGGCCCCCCAGATATAGCGGTCCCGCCACGGCATGGCATAGAAGTAACGCATCGCCCCCTTCCACAGCGACATAGCCACCAGGTCCAGCGCCGAGAATGGCGATGTGCTTCTTGGGGGTCATTGAATCATTGGCTCATTGCCGATTGACTCATGGCGAGCACTCACCACTGATCCAATCATATGATGGTTCAATGTTTCTGGCCGGCAAGAAAGACTTCATACTCTGCGGCGGTCATCAACTTATCCACTTCGCTCGCACTCGACAAGTCGATCACCACCATCCAGCCTTTGCCGTAGGGATCGGAGTTCACCACTTCCGGATGATCTTTCAAGTCAGCATTCACCTTGGCAATGGCGCCGCTCACCGGCGTATAGATCGTGGAGGTCGTCTTGGTCGATTCTACTTCGCCGATCTGCTGCCCTGCCTTGACGACGGTTCCAGGCTTCGGCATATCGATGAACACGATATCGCCCAGCGCATCTTGGGCAAAATGACTGATGCCAACAGTGGCCTGCGTGCCGCTCACTCGCACCCATTCATGCTCTTGGTGGTAACGAAGGTCCGCCGGAATCATTGTCGTCCTTTCTTGAATTCAACGCGGTGAAGATCGACACCTCACCGTTAGCCGAATATCTCCATGCCGGGAAAGAAATATCCTATCTCGAACTTGGCGGTCTCCGGCGAGTCGGAACCGTGCACGGCGTTAAATTCGATATTCGCCCCATGGGCCTTGCGTATCGTACCCGCCTCCGCCTTGGCCGGATCGGTCGCACCCATCAGCTCACGGTTCTTCTTGATCGCGTTGTCACCCTGCAGCACCAACACCACGACCGGACCGGACACCATGAACGTGCAGAGGCTGTCGAAAAACGGACGGGCCTTGTGCACGGCATAAAATCCCTCGGCCGTTGTTTTGGAAAACTGCATCATACGTATGGCCACAGGCTCCAGGCCTGCTTGGTCATAGCGGGCAATAATGTCGCCAATGGCATTCTTCTTTACCGCATCTGGCTTGATGATGGCTAATGTTCGTTCACTCATGGGCTCTGAGGTTCCTCCAGACAGTTAAAGAATAGATTGAACAACGTTAGGAGCCTGTCCGACATTGACCGTTCTACTACGGAGAATGATGCACAGGCATCTACTTTGTTCTCGGCTCCGACAAATCCTCACCGTATTCCAGTGAATACGCCTCCGGTTTCTCGGTGCCTGCGGTCGTGTATCTGCCCGCGCCTCATACGCCTCGTCACGAAGGCAATGTCGGGCAGGCTCCTGCGCATTATAAGTGGCTGATAATAGGCTTGCAAGGGTCGAAGAAGACGAGGCCAGTGTGCAACACTCGCAACCTCGTAGGGCAGAGCCTGTTCTAGGCGGCTCCCCGCCTCGTCACTTTCGTACGCGTGCGGGTGGCTCGCCCCATTCGTCGGCCTGAGTGATGTTCCGCATAGGCATCAAGCAGGCGGCGAATCATTCGCTGATACTGCGTCCGATGTTTCTGCGCTTCGCCTTTAAAAAACTCCACGCTACGCTTGCTCAACGCAATCGTCACCTTCACCCCCTCTTCTTGAAAAACGAGATCCTCTGGCAGGGGAAGAAAGTCCCTGACGATCTTCAAATCCCCGAGCGGTTCATTCGTGTATGTGACGTTCGCGCGCATAGAGCTGTCTCCCCTTTCGCCAATAGCCGGCCCCAAAGATCCGAATCACGTGCTGGCGATACGTGAACCGAACCGTCAAGATACCACCCCCAACAACGCCGAAGCAGTAGTACCGTTTCTCAACCGTGCTGTGGGAGAGATCCTCCGCGAGAATACGAGAAGGGTCGGCAAAGGCCTGTTGCGCCTGCAGAAACGACACCCCATGTTTTGCCTGATTCTCCAGATCCTTTGCCGGGTCCCACTCAAACCGAGCCTTCACCATGCCACCAAGCTAACATGAATACAGCTAAATGACCATATGATAGTATGGCTTGTAGTGGGTCAGCTTGAAAGAGGGCTAGCGATCGACCACATCGGCAAGGAGGATTAGAAAATGCGTGCGGGCACGATCATCACAGACGATGTCCTGTCGGGCATTGCCCCGACTCGTGACGTGATAGATGGCCCCGGAGAATTCAAGACGCAGCGGACGTGCCATGGAGCGGGAGGCTACCCCTCACAATGTGCGATTGCAAAACCTGAGGTGAGGTGGCCAGGATTTGACAGACACCTTTAAACGGGGACAGCATGTCCCAAGGAGGTGTCGCATGAGTGCACGCAAGCAGTTCACCCCGGAGTTTAAACATGAGGCGGTGCAGTTGGTGGAGAGTGGGAGCCGGCCTGCGTCCCCGATTGCCCGCGAGCTGAGTGTGCGTCGAAACCAGCGCTACAAGTGGCAAACCGAACTACGGGCTCGTGGGCGTACGGCGTTTCCCGGGCCTGGAGCCCGCAAGGAGCGGACGCCCGAGGTAGCCCGGCTGAAGCGCGAGCTGGCGCGAATGACGGAGGAGTGGGACATTTTAAAAAAGCCGCGCTGTACTTTGCCAAGGAGTCCCGGTGAAGTAGGGCTTCATGCAGGCGCATGCCTGGGAGTTTCGTGTGATGCCCATGTGTCGGGTGCTCCAGGTGAGCCGAAGCGGCTTCTACGCCTGGCAGCGTCGGCCAGAGAGTCCCCGTGCGCACGCCAATCAAGCCCTCATCGCACGGATGCGCGTGCTTCATGAGCAGACGCGGGAAGCCTACGGCGCGCGGAAGATGTGGCACCTGCTCACACGCGAAGGCCTCGTCTGTGGCCGACATCGAGTGGCACGACTGCGACGACTCGCGGGTATCGTGGCGTTGCGCCGACGGCGCTATGTCTGCACCGTGCAGGTGCGCCAGCACGAAACGCCGGTCATCCCGAATCGCCTCAATCAACAGTTTGCCGTGTCAGCAAAGAATCGCGTGTGGGCCGGGGATCTGACGTTCGTCCCTACACGCGCCGGCTGGCTCACGGTGGCCGTGTTGTTGGATCTCTATTCACGGCGCATCGTAGGGTGGGCGATGAGTCCGCGCCAACCGCTCTCGGTGGTCGTCGAGGCGTGGTGGATGGCGTGGCAACACCGACGCCCCGCCCCGGGACTTATACATCATAGCGATCAAGGCAACCAGTATCGGGCGGGGCTCTATCAACGGGTGCTCGCCCGGCGCGGGGTGGTCGCCAGTATGAGTCGCAAAGACAATTGCTACGACAACGCGCCCGTGGAAAGTTTCTTCAGTTCACTTAAGAATGAATTGGTGCGGCACCGGCAGTTCCGCGATCAGGCCGAGGCTCGGCAGGCGATCGTGGAGCATATCGAGGGGTTCTATAACCGCCAGCGCCTGCATCAGGCATTCGGCTATCGGAGCCCAGAGGAGTTCGAACGGCAAGAGAGTGGTGCGTAATTCACGTGTCTGTTATTCCGGGGCCACCTCAATCCCACATTCGCCCGTTCGGCTCGCTTCAAGTGACTACTGATAATGGCAATCGCGTCGGACGCTATGCAGCTTGGACTATGTGAAAACGGGCTATGATTGAAACTGTGCGGCGAGTTCGTCCGGCTTGAACACGCCCCGCTCGGTGATGATGCCGGTGATCAACTCGGCCGGGGTCACGTCGAACGCGGGATTGTAGACTGCGACTCCGACTGGTGCGATCGGATGGCTGCCGTGAATGGTGGTGACTTCTAATGGGTTCCGCTGTTCAATGGGAATGTCCGCTCCTGTTTTGGTCTTCAAATCGATTGTGGAATAGGGCGCGGCCACGTAGAAGGGAATCCCATGGGCTTTCGCCAGCACGGCGACTGAGTAGGTGCCGATCTTGTTCGCCACGTCCCCATTTGCCGCAATCCTATCAGCCCCCACGATACAGAGCTGAATCTTCCCCTGCCGCATGAGTGAGCCGGCCATATTGTCCGTGATGAGCGTGACAGGAATCTTGTCCTGCATCAACTCCCAGGCCGTGAGTCGCGCGCCTTGCAGGACCGGCCTGGTTTCATCCGCAATGACGTGAATCTTTTTCCCCTGCTCCCAGGCTGCACGAATAACGCCCAATGCCGTTCCGTATCCGGCAGTCGCCAGCGCGCCGGCATTACAATGGGTCAGGACCGTTTGACCGCTCGCAATAAGTCCCGCTCCGTGCTGTCCCATTGCCTTACAAAGGGCAATATCTTCATCCAGAATAACTTGTGACTCCTTCAAAAGCGCAACTTTGATGGACGCAACAGGCTGCGTGCGTAACGAGGCGAGCAGGCGTTTCATCCGTTCGATGGCCCAAAACAGGTTGACCGCCGTCGGCCTGGTCGCCGCAATATGGTCGCACATTACCAGGACCTCTTTGGCAAAAGACTCATAATCGGTAGCCACGACTGATTGGGCGCCAAGCGCGACCCCCATGGCCGCAGTCACACCGATCGCCGGAGCTCCTCTTACTTTCAGGTTGCGAATCGCGTCGGCGACGGTCTGATAGTCCTGGCAGTCCAAAAACTCGACGGACTCCGGCAACCGGCTCTGGTCAAGCAGCCGTACGGCGCCGTCTTTCCATTCAACGGTAGGAACCATGGAG
>JANNXZ010000181.1:0-8697 GCA_031409835.1 Nitrospirota bacterium | reverse complement strand
GATTGACTGGCCATCTTTCACGATCGTTCCGTTCTCCTTCGTCTGCATGTTGTACGTCTGCCAAACCATGGTTGGGGGAGACGCATCAGAACCGGGAATCGGAACCCTGGGTATCGGCTGAGGACAGCCGACAAAGGAAAGTCCCACGACAACAATGAGTCCAAGGAATCCGAGACGAGCTAGATGCGAATGACCTGTCTTACCGTCCATCGTCACACCCTCCTTATCAAAGTCCATGGTGACTGCAGCATTGCCGAGTGCCGGCTATACGTTCCCGAAAACGCCAAGCGCTTCGCGCAAGGTAGTCCGCCTGCACAGAAGTGTCAATGACGGGGATGCGGACCGACACCCAGGAAGAATCGCCAACTCAACGCCCCGATGACAGCGCCGGCTGTATCAGCTACCCAATCCTGCCAGCTCGATTCGCGGAATGGGACGAAGAATTGATGCGCTTCATCCGTCATCCCATATAACGACGCTGTGACGATGGCGAAGAGGAGCGCATGCGACGCCACCTGCCCGCTCGCACCCCAGCGGAAGGCCCGGTAACAGAGCCCGGCCAGAATGCCATACTCCACCGCATGCAAGACTTTGTCGCTGACGTCTTTGAGCAAGAACGATGGCAGTTGCTCTTCCGGGTGCGACTGGGCCGACAAATAAAAAATCATACCGGCATACAGCACCGCCGGCAGCCAGTACCAGAACACCTGAACCATCATTCCTTGTCGAGTTGCGTGACTCACCGTTTTCTATCCATCGATTTATTGCCTGCTCTCTACCCCTATGACATACTGGCCACAAGTCCTCAATAATTTTCGACCATGAAGACTGCCCACATCTGTTTTCTCTGGCACATGCATCAGCCGTATTACACGGACCCGGTCGCAGGGTCTGCCAGCATGCCTTGGGTGCGCCTCCATGCCACCAAAGCCTACTACGATATGGCCTATGGATTGGAGAAATTCCCCGCGATCAAAGCCACGTTCAACTTTACGCCTTCGCTCCTACGACAGCTGCAAGAAATCGGATCGGGGACGGTGCGCGACCTCTTTCTGGAATATGCCCAGCGTCCTGCAGCGGATCTCCGTCCAGAAGAAAAAGCCTTTCTCATTCGGCATTTTTTCTCTGCCAATTGGGCCACGATGGTGCGCCCCTACCCGCGCTATCATGAATTACTCGTCAAGCGTGGGACCGACGTCTATGGCCGCGACTTGGAGCGGGTTGCGCAGCAGTTTTCCACACAGGACTTGCTGGACTTGCAAACATGGCACAATCTCGCCTGGTTCGGCTACGGCACAGTCAGTCGCTATCCGCGCCTGGCTGCGCTACGCGCGAAAAACAAGGGCTTCACGGAAGAGGAAAAACAGGAGGTATTAGCCCTCCAACTCGTGGCCGTGCGTGAAATTGTTCCGCTCTATCGGCGACTAATGGAGCGGGAGCAAATCGAACTCACGACGACCCCCTTCTTCCATCCGATCCTCCCACTCGTCATCGATACAGACTTCACTCGTCGTGCCAGACCGGATCTCCCGCTCCCCTCGAGATTTCATGCGCCGGAAGATGCAGAAGCCCAGCTGCAACGAGCCGTCGAGTTTCATGCCGCCACATTCGGCCGGGCTCCTGTGGGCCTCTGGCCGTCGGAGGGCTCCGTCTGTCCAGAACTGATTCCGATGTTGCCAAAGGTGGGACTGCGCTGGCTGGCGACCGACGAAGGCATTCTCGCCCGCTCGCTCGACGCGGCCCAGCAACCGTGGCAACGCCACCGCGATCTGTATCAGCCCTATGGGGTTGGACCGGAGGGCCAAGACGTCACGATACTGTTTCGCGATCGGGAAATCTCCGATGCCTTTGGATTCGTCTACCACAAGACCACTCCTGAAATGGCCGCCGAAGATGTGCTTCGTCGGTTGCGCCACATCATCCACGACGCGCCACAGGAACAGGTCACCATCGCGATTGTGCTCGACGGGGAAAATCCATGGGAGCACTACTACGAGGGGGGCGAACAGTTTCTTTCACTCCTCTACAAAGCCTGTTCAACCGGCGCGCTCGATCACGACGGGGTTCGCACCGCCACCGCGACAATTTCCCAAGCGCTCGAAGCCACGCCGGCCACTCAGCGGGTCAGCCACCTCCATTCAGGCTCCTGGATCAATCAGGACTACAAAATCTGGATTGGCCACCAGGAAGATAATCGCGGATGGGATCTGGTGAGTCACACACGATCCCGTCTCGCCGAAATTTCTGCTACCCTCCCCTCGGATCGCGCACAAGCCGCCTGGGACGAACTCTATGCCGCCGAAGGCAGCGATTGGTTCTGGTGGTATGGGGACGACTTCGATTGCGGCTACAACGATGAGTTCGATCGGCTCTTCCGTACCCACCTTCGGAACGTCTGGACCATCGCGGGACTGACGCCGCCTGACCTATTGGGTCAGCCAATCTGTAGCCCCCGCGGCATACCGGAAGCAGACCTCGTGACAGCGCCGCTTGCCTTGTTGAACCCTTCCATCGATGGACTCGTGACCGACTTTTTTGAGTGGCGCGGCGCAGGCAGGATCAAGACTCAGCCGCCGCTCGGCGCGATGTGGAAAGCCGAAGGCATGCTGACCGATATTCAATTTGGCTGGAGTCTTGACCAATTGTATCTCCGGCTCGATCCGGACGAGCAATCGCAGCCGCGCCAGTCAGGGCTCACAGTCGAGTTGCAACTGCAGACGCCCGAGCACCTCTATCGCCTGTTGTTTTCACTCGCGCCGTCGGAACCAGACCAGTTTCTACTCTCGCAAAAACTCGCAAGCGGAACCTGGCAGGAGATTGGCACCTACCAATCGATCTGTCATCGGGATATTGTCGAACTGGCTGTGCCAATCAAGGACTTACAGCTCACACCTGGGCAAGAACTCCGCATGGCCATTCTGGTGCTGGAGCACCGCATGGAAGTCGCACGCTACCCGCACCAGCATCCGGCCATATTGACGGTACCGGGACCTGAGTTCGAGGCCGGGTTGTGGCGAGTGTGACAGCGCAAAGCGCTGAATGGTCAATGTTGAATGTTCAATGATGAATTACAAGAGCGGAGCTTATGTGTGCACCTGGAGATTCATCCTGGTAAATTCAACATTAACATTCACCATTTAACATTGCTCAGGAGCCATCATGCCCGATCTACGACGTGATCCGATTGTCGGTCGATGGGTGATTATTACGACGGAACGGAGCGGCCGGCCTCACGACTTCATTCCCGTGCAAGCCGCTCGGACTTTGGCCCCAACCCTCTGCCCCTTTTGCCCAGGGCAAGAGCGCCTGACACCGAAAGAAATCATGGCCTACCGGCTGCAGCCAGCGGAGCCCAACAGCCCGAACTGGACCGTGCGTGTCGTGCCCAACAAGTTCCCCGCGCTGCAAGTCGAAGGCAACCTCGACCGCCAAGGCCTGGGCCTCTACGATCGCATGAATGGGATCGGCGCGCATGAAGTCATCATCGAGACCCCGAACCACCAAGATAGCCTGGCCGACATGCCGGTCAAGCGAATCGAGGACGTGCTCTGGGCCTATCGCGATCGCATGATCGACCTGAAGAAAGACGTGCGGTTCCGATACATCCTTATTTTCAAGAACCACGGCGGACCAGCCGGCGCCACACTGGAGCATAGCCACTCACAACTCATCGCCCTGCCGATCATCCCCACCAGCGCCCAGGAGGAGATCGATGGCTGCCGGGCTCATTATTTTAAGAAAGAGCGCTGCATCTATTGCGATATCATTCGGCAGGACCTCTCTGACGGCGATCGCATCGTGGCGGAAAATCCCGAGTTCCTCTGCGTCTGCCCGTTTGCCCCACGCTTTCCTTTTGAAATGTGGATTCTCCCTAAACGCCACGCCGGTTACTTCGAAGAAAGCCAGAAGACACAATTCGAGTTCCTCGCGCCGATTCTCTCGGAAGCGCTCCGACGGATGGACAAGGTCCTCGGAAAGCCGGCCTACAACTTTATCCTTCATAGTTCTCCCCTCCACGAGAAGACCGGAGATTTCTACCACTGGCACATCGAAATCATTCCGAAGCTGACCCAAATGGCTGGCTTCGAATGGGGCACAGGCTTCTACATCAATCCGGTGGCGCCGGAAGAATCGGCGAAGTTTCTGCGGGAGGCGACACTGTAGGTGCCGGTTCGCTTTCGCATCGAAGATCCTGCCCTCGCCTACGCACACAACAAGCTGGCCTCTGTGCCGTAATCCGCATTATTCATGGCGCTTCTACTGCAAGTGCGAATACGCGGCTGTGACGGGCTATCTCGCCGTTCAGCACGGCCACTTAGGGTGGACTTGACGACGGCCATCATTTTATTCTCCTTCGCCGAATACCCCGTAGCTCGCTACGGGGATGAAGGCGGGGAGAACCCTTCGTAGCCTTGGCGAAGGAGGGTAGTG
Organism: Nitrospirota bacterium; assembly: GCA_031409835.1. Lineage (GTDB taxonomy): Bacteria > Nitrospirota > Nitrospiria > Nitrospirales > Nitrospiraceae > Palsa-1315. The sequence goes on along the minus strand of JANNXZ010000181.1, from coordinate 4,266 downwards.
GCTTCGGAGAATTTCGCAAGATACCCCGCAGCTTGCTGCGGGGAGCTTCATTGAGAATGTGCCGGGCCGGTTCGTATTCCTGTGTGCTGGAAAATGTATTGGAACACCGAGTGACGGACCGAAGATGCTTACACATTCGATTCAGGTCGAATCAGGGGTGGAGGCGAGAATCATCGTTCAAGTCCCGTATGCTCCTGATCATGCCGCGAACATCAAGACCCGTTGCCGGTCGACGGTGACATCGACTAGAGAGGCATTGGACATACGGGTGGGGGCATTGTGAGGTGGCCACGGAATAACAGACACGTGAATTATGCACCACGCTCCTGCCGCTCGAACTCCTCTGGGCTGCGATAACCCAGCGCCTGGTGTAGGCGTTGTCGGTTATAGAACCGATCGATATAGTCCTCGATGGCCGTCTGGGCCGCAGCCTGAGTCTGAAACTGCCGATGCCAGACCCGCTCGTTCTGCAGCGAACTGAAGAAGCTTTCCACCGGCGTAGTATCGTAACCGTTGCCCTTCCGACTCAGGCTGAGCACCACCCCGCGACGCACCAAGTTCGTCTGATAGAGTGTTGCGCGATACTGATTCCCTTGAGCGCTATGATGTACCAGCCCTGGAGCGGGACGCCGCCGCTGCCAGGCACAAAAGCCGCTCCGACTCACATGCAGCACCGCGCACATGCGCGTGATGCGAAACTCCTGCTGATGCGTCTGCATACACCCGTACCTCACCGCATATCCTTGGCGAAGTACGCCGCCGCTTTTTTACAATGTCCCGCTCCTCCATGACCCGTGCCAGCTCGCGGTTCAGGCGGTGATCTCGGTCGTTCGTTCTTTTCGCGCCCCCGAGCCGGGGAACGCCCCCGTACCTCGGGCCTGGAATTACCGCTGCCATTTATAGCGTTGATGGCGTCGGACCCCCAGCTCGCGGGCCAGTTCGGAGGCGGATCGACTCCCACTTTCCACCAACTGCACCGCCTCACATTTAAACTCCGGCGTGAACTGCTTGCGTGTGCCCATCGGACACCTCCTTGGGACATGCTGAGCTGTCCCCGTTTAAAGGTCTCTGTCAAGTCCGGGTCACCTCAAATCGACAAGTGGATTAAGGAAGGCCTTGGGCGTATCCTGCCAGCCATGAAACGGTGGGCTCTATATCTGATCGCTGTGCCCCTTGGGTTGGGGGGATTGGTGTACCTCGTCGGATTGAACTTTTCAATTCATTTCGCCGACATGTGGAGTAGGGACCATCAAGCAAAGAATACGCAGCGCGATGTCGGAAAGTTCCCGGAGGGAAACGCAGTCCCCAAAGAGGTACTGAGACTACGGCACAAGCATCAACTGAAACCGCTGACTGAACGGGAAGAGGGGGCAAAAATAGAAGAATTGCCGGATGGGAGATACGGGTTCTCAATGTGCAGCGTCGTCGCGTTACGTGCGACGCGTGGCAACACATTCTCGTTAGAGATTCAGAAGCATGATGGGATCATTTTCTATGTTGGGTATGCCTCTGACGAGGACATAGAGAAATATCTGACTCGTCAAAAAAACTTTCATATCCTCACGTCCCCTCACCCAAGGCAAGGAGCGTCATCCCTATTCGAAATTCCTGTCGAGTTTATCTCGAAATGCGAGGAGCGTCCGGCGGGAGATGGGCATCTTTTCGATCTGTTCGTTACCACCATCCCCGAGTTGCAAATCTAACAGGATGCTGAAAAGAGGAGCGGAGTAGCTAGGACGATCCCCTTGGTAAGCGGTAGTTGGCTGCGGCCTTGCGGGAGGGCCTTTTTGAGCATCCTGATGTTAATGACGCCGGTCAACCTACTCATTCATTAGAAGTCGAGGCTCTTCATGGGCGGCTTTCTCGCGCTGGCTCTGGCAATCGGAATCGTCTTCGGCGCGCGCAAAGTATGTGATCTGATCCGAGCGCCACTGTGGTTCGCCAAGTTTTTGTTCATCAGCGCATCTCTCATCACCACCTACTTTCTCGCGGAAGAAGTCGTTCCCAACAAGCCTTGGAGTATTTGGCTCGCTCTGCTCGGTGCGGCAACTGGAATAATCCCGGTAGGTTTCATTGTGTTCAAACACATCGAAGACGACGGCAGGAACGCGCGGGACTCCTCTCGATACCACTCAGAGTAGGCCGCACAAATGAACTTCGGCGATTGCAAGAGGACGCTTCGTGAATACTGCGGGCTAACCTGGATCTCTGAACACGTGATCTCTGACTGACTTATGCACGACCTGAGTCAGTTTTTCCGGTGAAATTGGTTTCTCCAAGTAGTCGACAATGCCCAGTTTGAAGAGATGCGTTGCTCCCGCTATCTCAGGCTCCCCAGTTAACACAATAACGGGCACGGAAGGGAACTCTTGACGGAAATAGGCAATGGCTTCCATTCCGTTTACTTTTGGCATATGAATGTCGCAAATAATGAGACTCACCTTAAACGGATTATCATTGGACCTAATTTGCGTGATTGCCTTCTCTCCATCCTCGGCCTCACGCACCTCATAGCCGGCCTTCGTTAAGACCAGACGAACCGACTTCCTGACGTCCGCTTCATCGTCCACCACCAAGATTCTCCCTAACGACATCGCTCCCTCCCTTTTTACATTCTCTTTAGACGTTTATTCAGTCCTGCATGGCTACCCAGCAGAAGCATGGAGAATGGTAGCACCAAGCAAACCTAAAGTCACCCCGACGGAATGAAGTCGGGGTATTTAGAGGTTTGTGATTCACCGGCTGCTGGCAACGGGAGACCTCGCATTTACTTCCAGCGCTCCGCTTTGCTCTGCTCTACAGGCCATCCTCGTCGAGCGTGGCCCGTCGCGTTGATCTCGTTCATCTGGTTTGTTTTGTTCATCTAGTTGGTCTTGTTCAACCAAACAAACGAAACAAACCAAATAACAATCTTCTTACGTTGGCGGCCTTTTTCAGCATCCTGCTAGTGCAGTGGAGGGAGCACCGCGATGACACGGAGGGGGCCACCGGTACCGCCTGCGATTTTCATCGGCAGGGCGATCACGCCGAATCCCCGGTTCGGAAGATCGCGTAGATCACTCAGATTTTCGAACACCGGCACGTTCTGAGAAAGGAGCGCGACATGCGTCTCAAACTTGGTGGATTGACCATAATCGATCGAGGCGGTGTCGATCCCAACAGCCTTGACCTGCCGCTCGCGCACAAGCCAGGCCGCCGCCGCGGAATCCAGGCCCGGGAAATGGAGCGCTCGCACCGCCTCTGGCCCTCTCAGCTCTGTGCCCAGATACTGTTGCCGCGACGGCCAGAATCTGGCAAAGCCCGTGTCGAGCAACAGGATCGTTCCGTCTGGGATTCGCCCGTGCACTGCTTCCCATCGCTCGAAATCCTTTACGGTGACGCGGTAATCCCGATCACGAGCGCATTGGGCTGTGACATCGATTCGGATACCGGCTCCGACCAACCGTTCGATTGGGACCTGATCCAGTGTCTGCCCGCCCTTGGCAAAATGAATCGGCGCATCGATGTGGGTACCGCCATGTTCAGCCATCTCCATGCGATTCGAGGCATAGTAGTACCCGCCCGGCGTCTCTCCCGCCTGCTGGACAACGAGCTGAAAGTTCTGTTCAGTCGGCCAGACAATCGTGTCCGCCCCGAAGGCATGAGTAAGGTCGATGAGCCGTGACTGCTCCCAGGCAAGACGATCAAGCCCAGAAGGACCGGCAGCGCATCCCGCACCAGTCAGCAGGCACAACACAGCAAGCCAACCGGCTACCTGATGGCTCACACACATCCATGAGTAATTCGTCGACTCCTTCATCATGGCATGCTCCTTCGTTCCGAAAATCTCCGGCAAATATTGTCAGTCCGTTGAGCAAGAAAGCAAACAGGAGCATTCTGAATTCACAATTCATGACTCGTTTTTGATTCACTCGAGGTGTGGTAAAGTGGGGGCGGCACTGAGGTCGTGCGTACTGGAGACTCCTATGGGATCGACGAACTTCGCTGCTCTTAATATCTCAGATTACGAGATCTCGCCTGAACAGGGCTTTCTCCCACCAGATCCACTCGGCCATGTGCCCGACTCTCCCACGCTCAATGCCCTCGGAAGCGAGCTTCCAAAACTACTGAGTGCACGAACGGTCCGGCGATTCATCGACGAGCAACGCCACCTGCTCCCTTCCATCCCTTCAACATGGCGCACGGAAGAATACCGGGCTGCGATGCGGATTCTTTCGTTCTGTGGGCATGCCTATGTGTGGGAAGTGCCAGACCAGCCGGCTACGA
>JANNXZ010000180.1:0-2429 GCA_031409835.1 Nitrospirota bacterium | reverse complement strand
CCTTGAATTGGGGTTGTGCCAAGAACTGCTCCCATGTCCAGGTAACAGGGGTGGTCACAGACCCGCCGATGGTCAGGCTCCATTCGCTCAAGGGGATGTCCGGTTTGAGCCCAAGATCCAGCACGGGCCAGGTCTCGACGAGATGCTGTCCCTGTGGCAGGCGGGCATCTCCTTCGTAAAACACTTCCCGTTCTTCACCGCCACGCCGGGCCTTCGCCCACTGTTCTTTCGTCTTGGTTAAACGACTTGATTCATCCATAGGTCGGCCTCCTCGTACAGAGTAGGGCAGGAGACAGAGAGCTTACAAGCAGGAAAAGCAGAACTATGAATGGGGTTGTTGTTTGAGAAGCCTGTCGATCACAGCTTGAAATTCAGTAAGCGGTTTCGCGCCAACCAACGGACGGCCATTGATGAAGAATGTCGGCGTGCTGGTAATGCCGAGCGTGAAGCCATCCTGAAGATCCTTGGCCACCTCTTCGCGATAGCGTCCTGTATTCAAACAGGTCGCAAAGGTGTCTGGCTGAAGGCTCAGTTCCTTTGCCAGTGCAGGAAAGTCCCACCCCTTTTCTGGGGTTTGCCGGTCAAACAGGATGTCATGGTACTCCCAATACTTGCGTTGCTCTCCTGCGCATTGGGCGGCTTCGGCGGCCTGTGACGCATAGGGGTGGTTGGGACCAGGATAGTCTCGATAGACCATGCGAATCTTCTCACCGTAGAGGCGGCGAAGTTCCTTCAGTATTCCCACGCTCTTTTGACAGTAGGGGCATTGAAAATCTGAAAACTCCACAATGGTGATCGGCGCATCGACAGGCCCGATCGAAGGATCGTCGTCCACGCTGACTGTGAGGATTGGCGGCTCTGTGGGCGGAAGGGTAATGTGAATATCAGTCTTGCGGCGAAGGGAGACCAGCAGCGCTTGCCGAATTCTGGCCTGTTCCTGAAGGTCTTGCGATGCGCCATGGTTCGGGCTGTCCTGTGTCGTGCCGAGGCTCAGCCGTTTGACCGGACCTGGAAGGTCTGCGAGCCGGGCGATGGATTCCGATTGTGAAGCCTCGGTCAGGAGCTGTGAAACGCTCACTCCCTTTCGGGATGCCTCCGCCGCCAGCAGGGTTTCCTCGATTTTCCGTTGGAGCGCGTGCTGGAGCAGTTCTCTGCGCTGTTGGTCTGCGTGGTAGAGGGAAAGGGCCGCAGCCTGCTCAACCTCTTGCAAGGTGATCGAGTCTGTTCCTACAGTTGCGACAACCGGATTCCCGGATGTGGTTGGCTTCTGCTCATACGCTTGGGATGGCCAACGGATACTGTAGAGACCGGCGAACAGGACGAGGAAGCCAAGCGCGATCAGGATTCTGAAGGTCGGTATCGTGGTCATATGGTAGAGGGCCGTGGTGTCATATGATGACGGGGATATCTCTGCAAACCATAGCAAACCACCCTCAAAAATCCATAATTTCTTGATAATCCACGCCTGACCCGCGGCTCCCAGATCGTCTGTGGCAAGCGACAACTCCCTAGAATCGCGGCCGGCCGGCCTCTCCTAAGAAGTACCCCGAGTAATACAGTTACGGTCATGCTGCATAGCCTGAATGCCTATAGTGCCCAGCCCTTCCTGATAGGTCTGAGACAATTTCCATGACAGGTTAGTGTGCTATTTCGTAGCGCACCGCGTTAAGCAGCGCGTCCATGCTAAACGGCTTGTGCAAGGTCTGTCGCGCGCCCAAGAGTTTGGCGACACCTAAAACATTCCCTTCTCCTTGCTCACCTGATATCGCGATGACCTTCGTGTTGAGGAATTCACGTGTCAACTCCAAGAGCATGTCCAATCCACTCATCTCGGGCATGAGAATATCGGTGATCACCAAGTCCGGTGGCCTGTCCCGATACAGCGCAAGCCCCGTGCGGCCATTGGGCGCTTCGCGCACCTCATGTCCAGCCGCTTCAAGCATGGAGCGCAGGAGGGCGCGGGTTGATTCTTCTTCCTCGATGATCAGAATTGTAGCCGGGGTCACAGAGCCCTCCTGGCAGGCAAGTAGGGTTTTTCATAGCGGCTCGACAATGCCTCAATCAATGCGTGTTTGCTGGCTTCTACCTTCTGGCGCTGCTGCTCGCCTTGCAGGTACTGCTCCATGTTTCCAGACGAGAGCGGTTTGCTATAGAAAAACCCTTGTCCCTCATGGCAGCCGAGGTCACGCAGGAGTAAGGCCTGTTCCTGACTCTCCACTCCTTCGGCAGTCACTCTCAGGCCCATAGTCAAGGCCATGCCAACAACTGCTTTGATGATGGCTTTGGATTGATGTCCCTTGCTGATCTCTCGAACAAAGTGTTGGTCGATCTTCAGCGCATCGACAGGGAGCTGGGTCAGGTAACTCAACCCCGAATACCCGGTTCCAAAATCATCCACAGAAAGGTGAACCCCCAGAGATTTCAGCTTG
>JANNXZ010000179.1:0-2129 GCA_031409835.1 Nitrospirota bacterium | reverse complement strand
TCGGTGGTTTAGTGCAGAGAGGTGAGGGATTCGATCAGATCAGCCCCGCCGATTGTCCTGCGCGTTGAAACGCGTCGAGGGCCTGGTCGATGTGGTCGGAGAGGTGTTCGGATGTCACCGTGACTCGGACACGGCTGGTGGCGTCCGGAACGGTCGGAGGCCGAATCGCCGGCGCATACAGGCCTTCTGCGAACAGGTGTTCGGCAAACGAGAGCGCGGTTTCGGCATTGCCGACGAGGATCGGCATGATCGGACTGACGCTGGGAGACAGGCTGAACCCCAATCGGGTTAATCCTGAGAACAATCGTTCACGGTTGGCCCATAGGCGCGCACGTCGTTCCGGTTCTCGTTGCATGACTCGCAATGCCGCCGTGACGGCAGCAGCCGAACTTGGTGGGGGCGCCGTGGTAAAGATGAAGGAGCGGCTCGTGTTCATGAGATAGCGGATCAGCATCGAGGACCCAACGAGGTAGGCGCCACTGCTGCCGAAGGCTTTGCCCAAGGTTCCCATCTGAAGCGGGATCTGCGAGTCGAGGCCGAAATGTTCTGCCGTCCCTCGTCCATGCGGCCCCATCACGCCCGTGCCATGGGCGTCATCGATATAGAGGTCGGCCTCATAGTCTTTGGCTAACCGACAGAGTTCTGGCAACGGCGCAAGATCTCCGTCCATACTGAACAGGCCGTCGGTCACAATCAGGGTGCGTCGCGCCCGGCGTCTTTTGGCCAGGAGGGACTGGAGATGATCGATATCGTTGTGGCGATAGATGCGAAAGTCTGCTGCGCTCAACCGGCAGCCATCGATCAGGCTAGCATGGCATAGACGATCTGCCAGGATCAGTCCGCCTTGTTCAGTCAGTGCAGGGATAGTTCCGATGTTCGCAAGGTAGCCGGAGCTAAATGTCAGTGCGGCTTCGGTTCCTTTGAACTGTGCCAGGGCAGATTCTAGTTCTTGATGCGGTGGCAACGAACCTGAGATCAACCGAGAGGCTCCAGTTCCGGCGCCAAACCGTTGTGTCGCCTCGATGGCTGACTGAATCACTTCCGGGTGCATGGCCAGTCCCAAATAGTCGTTCGAGGCAAACAGGAGGATCTGGCGTCCGTTCACTTCAATGACCGGCCCAACGCCTGAATGAAGCGGAGTGAGGCGTCTGGTCAGATGTCGCGCCGCCAATTCCCGTAGTTGCTTTTCAAACATGTACATGGCTAGGCATTACAGATAAGGGAAGATGTGCCTGCTGAGAACCGACATCCAGCCGCCTCATTGACAAGCTCGTGACATCCTTAGTATAAGGCCCGATCACAATTTGAGAAAACGGGCTCCGCTCTCCCTGACGAATCCATCCATGAGCTACCGTATCAAGGTTCCGGCGAAAACTCTTCCGGTCGATGAAGCTCACATGTTGAGCTCGCTGGACCATGCGCTGCATAGGGCAGGGGACTATCGACGCCCCGTGCTGGTCGGCCTGGGAGTGTTGGTGCTCGCGGCTGCCGTGGTCGGAGGAGTGTTTTATGTCGACCGTCAGGCAGCGCAGAAAGCCCAAGACCTTGAGCAAGAGGCGATGCGCTTCTTAATCGCTCCTTCTGCCAACGATCCTCAGAAGGCCGATTACGCGCTCAAGGAAGCGATCGCGAGGTATCGGCAAATTGTCGATCAATATCCACGAACCTCCACGGCGCCACTTGCCTTGTATCATTTGGGAAATGCATTGGTCCAGACCAATGAACTAAGCGCAGCGATCGATGCCTATCAACGATTTCTCACATTATACAGTTCGAATCCCTCAATGGCTGGGTTGGTGCAACAACGCCTGGCCTATGTATACTTGCACAAGGGAGACCGGGACCAGGCCGTGAAGGCTCTCACCGGCATCTTGGAGACGCCCGGTACGTTGAACCGGGATCAGGCGTTATTCGAGCTGGCGCGGCTGGAAGAGTCCCAATCGCGGCCTGAGGGGGCCTTGGCTCGTTATCAGGAGCTGATAAAGACCTATCCGAACTCTCCCTTCACCAGTGAAGCGACGATTCGGACCAAGATTATGGATGCCATGAAGTCGCAAGCGTCAACCCCTGCCTCGACGTCGACAACTCCGGCCATTGCCCCAACACAGAAAAGTCTTCAGGCTCCTCCG
>JANNXZ010000178.1:0-3895 GCA_031409835.1 Nitrospirota bacterium | reverse complement strand
CACCGCGTTCGCCAAAAGTCGCGATTTTTCCTGGAGTCCCGACAGCCAGGTGTTGGCCTATACCACCGGGGACTGGGTAGGGGTGGATACGTTTCAGTCAACTGGCACATGGCTCTACGATCAGCGTCTGAAGACGACCAGAAAGATCTTTGCCAAGGGAAACTATCTCGCCTGGTCTCAGTCCGACAACAGTCTGTACATCTGGGATGAATCCTACTGGGAGGAATCTGGCGGCGATCTGCATATTCTGCGGTATGACCCTTTGACACAAAAAGTTGTGGAAACAAACTATCACGGGATTTATTTTTCCCCAAGCGGCCGCTACTACCATGGTGCCATTCAGTTGTATGGCGGAGGGGCCTCCGATGTGTTTGACACGCAGACGAATCAGCCGTTCCTGTCCCATCGCCCTCGGATTGCTGCACTGATGCCCAGCGCCAGGATTGTGGGCTGGGCCCCCGAAGGGGACGTGTTGGTTTTGGAAGTTAATCGACAAGAGCTACGAAGCGAAGCGTACCCACAAGGTAGACTTGATACGGTGCTCTACGATGTGGCCCATGACATCATCAGAACCGTTCCTGACGATAGTGTCATCGGGTGGCAGCATGGTCAAGCCATCCTGCATGCTCGCGGGAAATTCACGAAACGGCCCCTCAGTTCGCTTCCACTCCTGCCGGAAAGGCCAGAGAAACCAGAGCAACCCGAGAAGCCACCGGGAAAGCCCTTCTCCCGTCCGCAGCCGTGATACGAATGCCTCTGCGTCAATGAACAAAACCGGCAGGATTTTATTTCTTCCCTCACACCCCATATTTGAGAGCTGAATCCTAATGATGACACGACAAACTTCCATATGTGGTCCATGTGCGATTGGCCTTGTATTGAGGGCAAAGGACCAATGGTTCACTTGTGGGAGAAATGTCACTGCCGGACAGCGGGAAACGTCCTCCTGACGATCTTCTCAGACCGCTAACGCCCCTGCTTCCTGAGGTTCTTCCAGGAGATCGGATTTTCACATCGCTGCGGTGCAGATACCGACGCCACGCAGAGGCCGGTGCCCCAAACGCTACAGTCAGGCCGAGCAGCTCTCCAGAATGGTGCGCACGCTGGCTAGACGGGCGAGTTTGTTAACACTACTCGCCCAAGAATCTGACATCACCCGTCGGCAAGCCTGCTGTGATTTACAGCGCATTGAGGGGGAAGGCCATCGGCTGACTCATACGCATGCGAGCTGGAGAAAGAGTCTTGCAATCCGGTATCCTGGCCAACCTGATGGGGATGGTGATCCACGGATTGGCGGCCCGGCTTCAAGTGCCGCTGCTTGCCATTGCAGCGGTTCTATGGATCGTCGTGAAGCTCTGGGCCGAACTCGTCGTTCGTGAAACGTGATGCGTGAAACGTCCGAATCTGGAAACGAGCGACGTTTCACGAGATACGCTTCACGGGTGTTGAGATGCTGCCAGCAGACTTTTTCAGCATTTTTCAAACGGAATAGCCGCGGTGACCCTGCGCGGTTGTTTTTCCGAGGCGCGAAGCTTTATAGTGCTCGCCCATTAGGCTATGTGAGGGGAGGGGTTCATGAGAATGATGCTTGTACTGGTCGCGGTGCTCGGACTTGCTGTGTACCCGGCGATGGCCGCTCCACCTGTTGAGAAGGGCGCCAAGGAACCGATGACGGGGAAAAAACAGAGTCCGGAGACGCCTGCGGCGGCCAAACCGCCAGAGGGATCGATGGTGGTGGTACCGGCGGGGGAATTCACGATGGGAAGTGCGGCGGGGGATTCAGACGAACAACCGGAGCACAAGGTCCATGTGGATGCGTTTTCCATGGATGTGTATGAAGTGACGGTGGGACAGTATGCGGCGTTTCTACAGGCGAAAGGGATCGATCAGCCTTCGGATTGGAAGACGATGAACCAACCGGCGCATCAGAAGCGCCCGATTGCCAATGTGGATTCGACGGATGCGTCCGCGTACTGCAAATGGGCCGGCAAGCGCCTGCCGACTGAGGCGGAGTGGGAGAAGGCGGCGCGGGGGACAGATGGCCGCCTCTATCCGTGGGGCAACGATGCTCCGACGCCGCTTCACGCGAACTTTGGGAAGTCGGAGTGGAACAATCACGGGGTATTGGCTCCGGTGGGTTCGTTTGAGGCGGGCAAGAGTCCCTATGGCATCTATGATATGGCGGGGAATGTCTGGGAATGGGTGAGCGATTGGTATGACTATAACTACTATAAAAGCAGCCCATCGCTAAACCCGACAGGACCGTCATCGGGCGGGACCAAAGCGATTCGTGGCGGTGCCTGGAGCAGCAATCCTCGGGCCATGCGCTCTACGAATCGGAGCCTCATTTCGCCGACGGACCAAGGACTCAACGGGTTTCGATGCGCGAAGACTCCGTAGTTCTTAGTCCGAAGTGCGCGTGACAATCGCGAGGAGTGGCTGGTCTCTCTTGTGTATCTGGTCTGTCTCGTGTGTTTGGTTGCACCAGACAGACTAGATAGATCAGATGAACCCTCGTTCGTTGCGATTTTCCCGCCTGTCTCGCCCAGCTCGCTTGAGTCAGACATCGACGGCTTCCGCAGAACCGCTCATGAATCATGCGGGGTACCCCAGATGGTTTCGTGGCCCCGTACGGTTGTTTTTCTGAGGCGAGAGGCTTTATAGTTCTCGCCCATTGGGTGATGTGAGACAGGCTGTTATGGTTCGTTACGGTACATTGCGGAGGCCGTTCATGATGAGGATGCTCATACTAGTCGCGTTGATCGTATTTGCTGCGTACCCGGCCATGGCCGCAGCGCCAGAGGGTAAGAGCACCAAGGAGGTCGTGACGGCACAGAAGCACAGTCAGGAGAAGCCTGCATCGCCCCGTCCACCAGAAGGGTCAATGGTATCGATACCGGCGGGAGAGTTTACAATGGGAAGCCAGGATGGCGATGTCGATGAACGACCGGCGCACAAGGTTCAGGTGAATGCCTTTTCCATGGATGTGTACGAAGTGACCGTGGGGCAATATGCGGAATTTCTGCAGTCAGGAGAGGCCCGCGCACCGTTGGACTGGAAGACGATGAACCAATCGGCATACCAGAAGAGGCCGGTCTCCAATATGGATTGGGCGGATGCAGCGGCCTACTGCAAATGGGCCGGTAAACGTCTGCCGACGGAGGCGGAGTGGGAAAAGGCGGCCCGGGGGACGGATGGCCGACTCTATCCGTGGGGCAACGATCCCCCGACGCCGCTTCACGCGAATTATGGGAAAACAGGGCCGCACAACTATGAGGCATTGGCGCCGGTGGGTTCGTTTGAGGTGGGTAAGAGTCCCTATGGTGTATATGACATGGCCGGTAACGCCTGGGAATGGGTCAGCGACTGGTATGACTCGGACTATTATAAGAACAGCCCGACGCAGAACCCGGAAGGACTCCCAACGGGCGGGTTCAAAGTGGTCCGTGGCGGCGCCTTGAACACCAGCGCACGGACCCTGCGATCCTCGGATCGGTTCTGGGATCCGCCGTCGTTCCGGAGCTTGTATTTCCCCGGGTTCCGGTGCGCAAAAAGTTAGTAGGCTACGGATTAGGCTGAAGCTAGGAAGGCTGAAGGTCGGAGTCCGAACGTTTCAGTCTTCAGCCTAACCTTCAGCCTTCAGTCTAGTCCTCGCCTTCAGCCTCGCCTGCATACCTATTTCACCGGAATACTGATCACAATCGCCCCCATCACATCATTGATCTTAAAGTCCCGTTTGGGGCTGTCTGGATGGGAGTTATGGCAACCGATGCACGCCTGGGCCACAGCAAGATCTGGATAGACGGCTTGGAAGTAACGGGCTCCCCCTTCCTTCACAAAAGCGGTATAGGGCTTGGTCGGATGAGTAAGGATCGTTCCCAGGCCAATCTTCTCA
>JANNXZ010000177.1:0-2868 GCA_031409835.1 Nitrospirota bacterium | reverse complement strand
ATGGCAGAACGGCAATCTGATCTTACCCGTGACACGCTCGCGGTCGTGTTCCTCTTTGCGCTGATCGCGGCCTCGGTCTGGATTCTGTGGGCGTTTCTCGGCGCGGTCGTGTGGGCGACGATGATCGTAGTTGCGACCTGGCCTTTCCTCTTGACACTTCAACGATGGCTGCTGGGCCGGCGTTGGCTCGCCGTGACGGTGATGACACTCCTGTTGCTGGCGATATTCGTTCTGCCTTTCGCGTTCGTCATCGGCGCCTTTATAGAGCATTTCAAGGAGATCACTGCCTGGGCGACCTCGCTCGCCAATTTCAAGCTGCCTCCGCCTCCAGACTGGCTAGGAAATTTCCCTCTGGTCGGCGCGCGAGTGACGTCGATTTGGCATCAAGTTGCCTCAATGAGTCAGGAGGAGTTGGCGGCGCGACTCTCGCCGTATCTGGGCGGGATCATGGAATGGCTGGCCGGGCAGATCGGCGGTTTTGGGGGACTGCTTGTCCAGATCGCTCTGATGGTCATCGTCTCAGCTGTACTCTATGCCACGGGAGAATCTGCCGCTGCGATAGCCCTGCGGTTCGGTTCTCGACTCGCGGGGGAGCGAGGCGAGCATGCGGTGCAGCTGGCCGGACAGGCGATCCGAGGGGTTGCGCTGGGAGTGGTGGTCACTGCCCTGGTGCAGGCGTTGGCCGGCGGGATCGGCCTGGCGATTGTTGGGGTGCCGTTCGCCGTGGCATTGACCGCGGTAATGTTTCTCTCGGCGATCGTGCAAGTCGGCGTGGCTCCGGTGCTGCTCCCTGCCGTGGTGTGGCTCTACTGGACGGGCAATACCACCTCAGGGACCGTGCTGCTGGTGTGGACTATACTCGTCTTTCCCATCGATAATATCTTGCGGCCTCTCTTGATCAAATACGGGGTGGATCTCCCGATGCTGCTGGTCATTGCCGGCGTGGTCGGCGGGTTGCTCGCTTTCGGTCTGATTGGGATCTTCGTCGGCCCGGTGGTGCTCGCGGTTGCCTATACGCTATTCACAGCGTGGATCAATGAGGATGGGGCAATTTCCAAGAGCCGAGAAACGTGAGAGCGACAAACAAAATGTGCGCGACAGGCGCGACCCGAAGTTCTAAGTCAACGGCTTCCCCGAGTTCTGAGTTATAAGTTCTGAGTTCTGAGTTTCCAATCTGAAATCAGCACCTCTCTCCTTCCCGCCTTCCAACTCAGAACCTAGAACTCAAAACTCATAACTTCCCAGTGCTTCTCTTTCAGCTTGTCTTGCCAACTCAGAACCCAGAACTCAGAACTTCTTCTTCCGTCTCACCCGTTCCGCATTTCTCGCGAGTCTCGCGCAAGTAACGATTCACGTTCCCAGTGCACAGACAAAATTCGAGGAGGGACCGTGAAAAAAATTTACAGAAAGGTCAATATAAATTTTCACAAATCCCCCTCCCCAGCTTCTGTGGATAACCTTGTTCATAAGTCACTTCGTCACTGCATTTCCTTCGATTTTCGCTGCCCAGATACGTCTTTGCCTAGAACTTAGGCATCGGCTCCCCCTGAATTGCACCCCAATATATGGTGGCCTTAAGGGTTAAACCCAGCTGAAACACCAAATACTAGATATTTGCTGATGTTTACGGGTTGGTACGATGAATTGCCTATCCTACTGCGGTGTCTCGCGTATTGTTATGCACAGGCCCCACGCCAGACAGGGCTTTCTGCTCCATTATAAGGAGTCCAGAATTGGGGGCTTGACAGGGGCTTTATAGATGTGTAACCATTGGTTACATTATGAAGCCGGCGGATCTTAAGCGAGTGCGAGAACAATTGGGACTGACGCAACAGCAATTGGCCGATGCGTTGCGGACGACGCGCGTGTCGGTGGGCCGGTATGAAGCGGGGATGCGGCGCATTCCTGGAATGGTAAAAGTGGCGATCGATCAACTCGTCCGGTCGCCAGAAGTTCCTATGGCAGGGATAGTGGCGGCTGGCTCACCGATCGAACCAGTTCAGCAATCAGAATTGATCGATGTCCCGCCCAGCATGTTGCGTGGTGGAAATACGTTTGCGCTCCGAGTCAAAGGGGAATCCATGAAAGACGACGGCATTCTCCCCGGCGATCTTGTAGTGGTGCGGAAACAGGAGACGGCCAGGAACGGGCAGACCATCGTTGCGTTGGTCAATCACGAGGCGACGATCAAGACCTACTTCAAGAAGGATTCGCACATTGAACTGCATCCGGCAAATGCGGCGATGCAACCGATTATTGTGAGGCCTTCAGATACGTTTCATATCGAAGGCATTCTCATCGGTGTGATTCGGCATTGTACGGTGTAAGGAAGGAAGGGAGGACATGATGCTGACATTCGGAAAGGTATTTGGGACTGAGCGGCTCATTGACTTGGAACGAACAGTGGATTCCCTGAATGGAGAGTTGCGCAAGATGCAAAGGGATTTGTACCGGGCTAAGTCGGAGCCGCTTCCGGTTCGGTTATGGCGAAACCTGGCGAGCTTCAAAGGCGAGCAGGAGTTTATGTCAGCTGTCTGCAATCGGCGCGCTCGTCCGAACACAAAGGTCGTGATTCATGCTCACTCAAGAGCGTAGGTCAGACATGCAACTCGCCGGCGTCTGTTCTGATTGCAGGGCGCTGGTCCAACGCCGAATCGCCTGCGTCGATGGGATGACCCATTCAACCGTTGAACTGTGCGAGCACTGTTGGAGCGCGTCTCAGCAGCGGCAGGTCTTCGCAGGCGGGTGTTGTGGGTAGAGAAGGCCGGAGGGGCCAGCCGACCGCTTCAATTGCGAGAAGCCAATAATGAGCCGTCGGCACGAGCGAGCGTGGTTTGGTGGCGGTGTCCCGGATTGAACGGGAGACCC
>JANNXZ010000176.1:0-2048 GCA_031409835.1 Nitrospirota bacterium | reverse complement strand
CAAACATCCCTTGGGCGGAAGCATAGTGGAGCGACAGGCCTCCCAGCCCAAATCCCATTAAGAATGCCATGACGATCATGATGGATGTACCAGAGCTGTTCTTCATATTCCCCTCCCTCACTGTGAACCGAACTCACTGATGTACAAGAAACGCTGGACACCTCATTCCTCGCCGGTTGCGTCATTTCGGCCCGCCACAATCCGACTCTTTAATAAAGCAAAGTCAATGCCGTTGACATGGATGGGCCCATTTCATTGAAAATACGTACAGGAGGAGGGTTTGGCAGGTATGTGAGATGAAGGCATCTCTCTGTATTTGTGTGGCTGGATTGCCGTTGCGCAGGCTATTCCGCCACAGACGGGCGACAGAATAATCGGAGCGAATCGAATACGAAGGGACGGTGGACGCGGAGAGCATGATGGCTGTGAGTACAGGTTGATCGGACACTCTCTGCTCGTACTCCTCTTATCGTCCGAAGAGTCCTTTCAACAGGTCCTGGCCTTTTTGTTTGAGGTCGTCCTGCTTGGTCGAGCCTTTGAGGAGATCGCCCAACGCTTCTTTCACTTTCTCCTTCACCTGTTCCTGAATCTTGCCCGTCAAGGCTTTCGAATCTAACCCATACGACGGTGTTTGCACGGTCCCGGTGATGATCAGCGGGAGACTCAATCGGCCTTCTTTCATTGCGAGCTTGGCCACAGGAGACGCGCCGGCAATCTTTTGACTCAAGTCCTGCGAGAGGTTGAGGTTCATGGTCAGGTGTAATGTCTGATCAAACCCTATCGTGCCTCCCCCTGTGGCCTGGAAGTCGTGGCTGTCCATCAAGAGGCGTTGGACAGTGACGATCCCTTGCTTGATCGCAAGATCTGTCTCGATCGTCGAAAACGCAGTGGCTTTGGCATTGTCGAGCGAGATGCCGGTGACTTTGAGGATAGAGATGGCCTCCTGGAGGAGGTTCACGCCCTCGATCTTTCCATCTTTGACGGCGACGTGGCTGGTTCCTTCCAAAGACTTGGTGAGGTCCGACATGGAGAAACCGCGGCCTTGCAGCGCGAGGTCGGCTCCTGCTGTCCCGCTGATCGATACTTGTGTCGCCGCGACGGCATCAAGGGCAGGACCGAGCTGTAGGCCTTGGATCATCACGGTGCTATTGAACGGCGGGGCATCGGAACCGGCGACAAGTTTGCCCTGTCCCTTTACCTGTCCATCAAAGAGTTGGAATGAGAGGTTGTGTAGTTTGGTTTCTTGTCCCTTCACTTCCGCAGCAATCTTGAGATCAGTAATGGTGACCGGTTTATTGAGCGGGAGGGCAATCGGTAGATTCGCTGTATTGATAGCCGGTGAACTGATGTTCAGGGTCGCATTCTGGCCAACGGTCTTTCCCGTGACGGTGAACTCAGTCTTTCCCAAGCCGAGTCGAATATTGATTGCGTCAATGTCCGTGGCTTCTTTCAGCGGACCAAAGGTGCCGTCGAGCGTTGCGGGCATGTTGAACGGTTGGACGAGCGTGGAAAAATGGATGCTCGGGGATTGGCCTAGACGAACGGATTGGAGGAGGAGCTCCATATCCTGCAAGACATACTCGGTCGGTTTAGCCGCTGACAGATCCCGATAGGTGAGTTTCCCCCCTGCAATGGAGACTCGATCCACGGCCAGCAGTGCCAGGATTTTGAGCGGGCCTTCGGTCGATGGAATCGGCGCCCGCGATGGAGTTTCAGGCACTGCGACGCCCGTTCGTCCGATGGTCGAGACGTTCAGGACGCCGTTTTTGTTCTTGATGATCGTAATAACAGGATCACGGAGCGTGATTTCTTCCACTTCGACCTTGCCGCCGAGCAACGGCATGAGTTTGACCCCAACGTCCAGCGACGTAAGAGAGGTAAAGGGACTTGAGCCGAACGCCGGGTCATCCAGTACGGCAAACCCGGCCACCCGGGCGCCGATCCGAGGCCAGATCGTCAGGCGGATGTCTTGCAGCTGGACCTTACGATTGAGCGCCTCTTCGAGCAGCGGCTTGTACTGGTCTTGGTACTTATTGAGGTCGACGAGA
>JANNXZ010000175.1:0-5066 GCA_031409835.1 Nitrospirota bacterium | reverse complement strand
GCAGATGCCAAGGGCTTCATACGAAAGTGACCAGGGAGTGTGACGCGAGGCAGGCGGGTTTACGTGGTCTATTTTTTGAGCCGAACGGGCAAACTCATGGACAAGAGCAACGAGCAGAACTGGCGCGACGTTGACAGATCGACTTCCCATCTCCCCAGGAGAGGGTCTTCCGATTTCTCATGCTTCTCCTGGAGGGAGTGGCCAAGGCTACCCTTTACTGCGCGCATCGAACGATATACATGCTCCCTCCAAGCTTGCTCGTTCTCTCGTTAGGGATGGGGGCTGATTGATCTTCTATTGCGCGCGTCCAACGAGGGCCTTCTCAGGCCGCGCGTTGCGCGAGCACAGAAGATCATCAGGCTCCATCCCCTCCTCTGTTCTGCGAGCAAGAAGGGCACCTGGCCGCTCCCTTCCCATCCTTTAACGTTTTACGTTTCACGTTTAACTTTTTACGCCGAACTTGGCGCCACGAACACGAGGACTTTGAGGCGCTGGTCTGTGTGATTCTTCACGCCATGTTCTTCCCCGGACGGCGCCATGGTTCCCTGCCCTGGACCCAGCACCTGTTTCTCTGAACCGACCTGAAACGTGCCCTGTCCCTCCAGCACGAGATAGACTTTATCCTGCTCGCCATGGATATGGCCCTTCTGTTCCTGCCCTGGTTCGAAGCAGTAGATGTCGCAGAAGAATCGCGGCGTTTGAAACAGATTATTCTTCTTCATCTTCTCACTGCTGAACTGCTGATAGTCCGAGAGGTTGAGCACTTTCATTGCCAACTCCTTCAGGAAGGTTGTGGGTGCGTTCGACGACGCTCCAGCGTGGCCAAAATAGAATCGACCGAGATCACGTGATGCGAGAGCCCCAGGTCCTTCGGCGGAAGCCCCATCGCCAAACCCAGTAGCTGCGGCACATGCAAGATCGGTAAATGGAGATCGCGGTTTACTGCACGGCCAGCCTGTTCCTGATAAATATCCAGACTCATGTGACAGAGCGGACAAGGCGTCACCATGAAATCGGCGCCCTGCTCCTTAGCTTCACTCATATGCATCCCTGACATGGCCACGGCAATGGCTTCCTTCTCAAGGATGATAGGAAACCCACAGCACTTGGTTCTTCCCTCATAGGCCACCGGTTCGCCACCAACAGCGGTGATAAGACGCTCAAGCGATTGGGGATTCTCAGGATCGTCGAACCCCAGATCCCACGACGGACGCAGGATGTAGCATCCGTAAAACGGGGCGATATGAAAATCCCGCATCGGCACGGAGGTCAGCTCGCCCAAGCGAGCCAGCCCGATGTCTCGCACGACGATCCACAACAGATGTTTAACTTGGACCCGACCGTGGTAGGCCAGCCCTTCGGGCGCTAGGAAAGCGTTGATACGATCCAGCGTTCCTGTCTCTGTCTTCAGTCGTCGATTGGCTGCGCTCATCACCCCTTGGCAGGTGCCGCAGATCGTCATCACGTCCAATCCAAGCGCCTCCGCCTGCGCAAAGGTCCTGGCATTCAACGCCAACGCCATATCGGGGTGCGCTTCCGTCACAACCCCGGCGCCACAACAGGCCGCGGCAGTGAGTTCAACCACTTCGATTCCCAATCGGCCGATGATCGCCCTGGTCGATTGATAGAGTTCCGGCGTCGCCCCTTTGGCCGCACACCCGGGATAGAGGGCATATTTCATCGATCGACCTTTACGGAAGATGAGACAGGGTGCGGTTGAGAGAAGCCCGAAGATCGTCCATCGCCGCTGCCGTTTTGGACTTCACCTGCTCCCAGGAAGAAGCCGTTGCGGAATGAATCTCCTGCGCTTTTTTATTAGCCAGATCCTTTTTCTTCTCTAACTCCACAACCGCCTTCTGGATGTCCACTTTGGCTTCCGCCGAGGCATGTGCGACCTGTCCACGGAGCTGCGTGATGCGCATTTGCATTTCATTCAGCTCTGTCTGAACCTTTCGCTGAAACGCATCTTTCTGCTGAATCGTATAGTCCTTAGTCGCCGTCACCGCCTCCTGGGTTTCCCGAATAACCTTGTCACCAGTCACAGGCTTATCCGACGCTCCAGCCGCTGAGACAGCAAGCATGGCGAACAACCCGATTCCCACGATTCCCCACAACCCTCCTGCATACCTCTTCATAATTTTCATCTCCATCCTGTCTTGTTCATTTGGTCTATCTGGTTGGTTTGGTCTGTCTGGTCTATTCGGTCTATTTTGTCTGTCTCGTGAAATCGGGTAAACGAAACTAATCAGATAGACCAGAGAAGCCAGATGGGCTAGAAAGACCAGGCTTGTCCTCGACGTGTGGGCCAATGAATTTCAGCCTGCGTGGATTGAAGTATAACTTTCGCCTGTTGAAAAGTCACCGTGCATGGAACGTGATGTGCGAGACGTGAAGGACATGCGGGACGAGCGAGACGGGTTACCCGAAGAGGACGGCTATTTTCAACATCCATTCGAATGGATCATGGCGAACGGATAATCTCTTGCAGCAATTCCAACATCCGAAGATCCCCTTCAGTACGTTGTGCATCTAAACTATGAGAGAGTACCGCTTGCTGGAAGATGTGTCTCTGGGCAAAGAGACGGTCTTGGGAAATTCAGGGCAGATGAAAGAACTAGCGCTGGGGTTGGGCGGATGAGTACAGAGACTTTTTCAGTTCTCTGCTACAGGCCGGCTTCTTTTTGCTGTTGCGTTCGTTGATAGGGCTCCAGTTCGAGCTGCTTCACAAATTCCTGAAGGTGAACCCATTCTGTCGGAACAATCACCTCAAACTCAAGGCCGAATTCACGCCCTCGGCACCACCGGACGACCGCTGCCTGAATGTGAATGGGGGGTTCGTTCTCTCCTACCTTGATCCGAATATCCAGGGAGGCTCCTGGCTGAACATCAATGGGACTTTCGATGCGACAACCCCTGATGGAGAGATCGACAATGCTCCCCTCTCCACCGACCATGCCGATGGAGGAAAATGAACTACGAAACTTGACGGGAAACCGGAGGTTCTTTCGTTGTTCCATCATCGCACCCTCAAGAATGGCAGACGGCTACCCCTTTATATTCCCTATCGGACGTAATTCTGCCACTTTTTTTGTAATTCCAGCACGTTCAACCGATTCCACCACGTCAGAGATATTCTTGTAGGCCAAACCGGCTTCCTCTGCAAGACCCGACATCGACACAGCCTTGACCAGGATACCGCGTTGTTTCATCTGCTGTTGCAGCTCCGCGCCACGAACCGATCTCTTCGCCTGCGCGCGGGACATGGTTCTCCCTGCCCCGTGCATCGTCGACCCAAATGTGTCGCGCACCGCATGATCTGTCCCCACCAACAAGTAGGAGCCGGTCTCCATCGAACCGCCGCAGATAACCGGCTGGCCTGTCTGTCGAAATATGTCTGGCAACTCTGGACTCCCAGGCCCAAACGCCCTGGTCGCTCCTTTGCGATGCACGACCAGACCCCCTTCCGGATACCGTTCGACTTTGGCGATGTTATGAGCCACGTCGTACACCAACTCCATCCCCAGTGCCTCGGCGGACTGACCGAAGACCGTCGCGAAGGCCTCGCGAATCTGATGCGTGATGACTTGACGATTCGCAAAGGCCGTGTTCGCAGCACAGTTCATGGCGGAAAAATACTCCTGCCCTTCGGGAGATCGAAACGGCGCACAGGCTAGCTGCTGATCCTTCACCGTGATGCCGTAGCGGCGCATGGACTTTTCAAACACCTTGAGATAGTCGCTTGCCACCTGATGGCCGAACCCGCGAGAACCGCAATGCACCATCACGACGATCTGCTCGTTGCCAGTGATGCCGAGCGCCGCCGCCGTGACCGGATCGAATATCCGCTCGTTCGAGACGACCTGGACTTCGAGATAGTGATTGCCCGACCCCAAGGTCCCCAGCTGATTGATGCCTCGTTTCATCGCGTGATCGGTCACGCTCGACGGATCGGCGCCTTCGATACAGCCGCCTTCTTCCATGCGGGCGAGATCCCGATGCCATCCGTATCCCCGCTCCACACACCACTTGGCCCCATGAGTCATCACACGACGAAATTCCTCTCCCGAGAGCCGAACGAATCCACTCGCCCCGACGCCCGCCGGCACCTTCCGAAAGAGTTCAGTCATGAGCCGCTCCAGATGAGGCTGCACATCCGCCAGCGTCAAATCTGTTCGAATCAGCCGCATCCCACAGTTGATGTCATATCCCACACCGCCGGGAGAAATGACGCCGTCTTGCACATCGAACGCCGCGACACCTCCGATCGGAAATCCATAGCCCCAATGCCCATCCGGCATACAGAGCGCATACCGGCGAATACCGGGCAGGCAGGCGACATTGGTGACCTGGTCGAAGACCCCGGAGTCCATAGCCTGAAGAATCCCTTTCGTAGCATAAATCCTGGCAGGCACCAGCATGCCGGATTTTTCAGAGATAGGGATTTCCCAAATCTCGTCCGTAATGCGATTGACCGTCATGTGGGTGTTGAGATTCATCTTAAAGATGGTCTATTTGGTCTATCCCGTCTGTCTGGTCTATCAGGTTTGTGACGCATCACTCGTCACTCATCACTTATCACGTTCTTTCAGACATCGAGCACCACTCGTACCTTCCAGCGATCGCCTGTCTGCTTAAGTTCGTAGAGATGTTTCGTGACGCCTTTCACATCGGCGTGGAGTTCTTGCGTCTGATGATCCACTGGGGCGCCGATCAGACGTGCGTGCAACAGCCAGACGTCCCCCTCCCGCGTCAGGATAAGTGGCGCCTCTCGGAAGACGACCCCCTCGTCGTCTTTCCAATAGACCACCTCCGACAGCCAATCAAACAGCAATGTCGACAGGTCCACATCGCTCTGTTCAATCGCGCGCGCCCATCCCCCCAATACTGTCGCAGGGTTCGCCATGCTCTCAATGAGCGCCTGCGTCGCGCCGCGAAAGACCTCCTCGACCGACTCCCCCTCGGCCTCGAAGGCGATATCGGCCAGAGCAATGTCTTCAAGAAATCGAAATGTCCAGGCCATCGACGTCAGCCCGGCGGCGTGGCACGCCGCACTCGCCGGATAAAAG
>JANNXZ010000174.1:0-1629 GCA_031409835.1 Nitrospirota bacterium | reverse complement strand
CTGGACGTGCCGGGACAGGCGCCTGCCGCTCCGGTGAAGGCAGCTCAGTCCGGTCCAGTGGCCGTGGCGCAAGCGCACTGAGGAGGAACGTATGGGGCCGTTGATCAAGCTGATCCTGTTGAATGTCATCACCTATTTAATCTTGAAATTTGTGGTGCCCAATATCCCTGGCTCTGCGCCGCTCCCAGCCAGCTTGATGTTTCTGTACCTATTGCTGGTGACAGCAGGGTTTCTCATTCTTGCCACAGTGAGCGCGGAGTCCAAAGAGGAGTTTTGGGGTCCGATACAGCGTTTTCTGGTTGGAGAAGGTATCGGCGGGCTGCAAGCATTGCGTTACGGTGTTCTGATCCTGTTTCCTTTGCTGGTCGGCTGGCAAACGTATAACAGTACGGCGGTCAGCGATGCGCCCCCCGGTGAAAACAGGACCATTCATCCGGCTCCGCCAGGCGAATATGCCGGCTTGTCGAATCCAGTTCCAAAGACACCAGACACGATCCAGCAGGGGAAGGGGTTTTATGCGGCATTCTGCTCCCCCTGCCATGGGGGAAATTTCGACGGCAAGGGTTCAGCGGCCAGGGGATTCAATCCTCCCCCAGCTAACTTCGCCGACCCGACGACGATTGCGATGCTCCAGGAAAGCTATCTCTTCTGGCGGATCAAAAAGGGTGGCGTCGGCCTCCCGATCGAAGGAATGCCATGGAAATCCGCGATGCCTCGCTGGGAGCTTGAACTTCCCGACGAATGGATCTGGAAGATCATCATGGGCGAGTACGATGGCGCGCATCAATCTCCTCGAACTTGGGAATAGACGAAGGTAAGCGGCGAACGCACGCAGTGGAAGGTACATAGCCCCACCCTCTGAAGGAGTGAGTAGGGAGTTAGTGAGGAGAGAGGACGGAACTTATGATACGCGGACTCAGTCGAATTGTTCCGAATATCGTCGGCGGTGTATGCCTTGCCATAGGGTTTCTGATCGTGCAGACCGCCGGAGCCGAGGAAAAGCCCAAGGCCGCTGCTCCAGAAGAAACTCAGGCAAGCTCGTCGGTCAGCGCTCCGCTGGTGAAGGGGACCTTGCCGGCAGATGACCCGACTGCGGCTGTGTGGAACAGCGCGCCCATGGCAACATTCCCGATGTCGCCTCAAGTCCATTGGCCGACCCGCAATCTGGAAGCGACAGTCAAAGATATGATCGTGCGTGGTCTGCACGACGGAACTAACGTGGCGATTCTCTTGGAGTACGCCGATCCGACGGAAGATCCGGACGATGCAGCTGCGATTCAGTTCATGGTGGGCGATAAAAAAGCCCATTTTGCGCATGGCCAGCCGATGGCGCAGGTCGAAGGCGGGCCGGTCAATATTTGGTATTGGAAGAACAAGGACGGCAAAGGCGTCGATATGAACGCCAAGGGTTTCGGCACGCTAAAAATCCAGGACCACCAAGATGTAAAGGCCAAGGGGGCCTACGCCAACGGCAGATGGAAAGTGGTGTTTTCGCGGCCGCTCGACACCGGGCATCCTGAAGAAGATACGCAGATCACGACAGCTGGGTTCATCAATATCGGCTTCGCTGCCTGGGACGGCAAGAAAGATCCTAGCAGCGGCGAGCTGAAGGAGAAGGGCTCCCAAAAA
>JANNXZ010000173.1:0-2502 GCA_031409835.1 Nitrospirota bacterium | reverse complement strand
TGGTTATGCGCCGGGCGATGGAGTATGCCTTGGCCTTCGACGTGCCGGTGGTCGATCATTGTGAAGATCTGCATCTTGCCGAGGGGGGCTGCATGAACGAAGGGGCCATCTCGACCGAGTTGGGACTTCCCGGGATGCCGGCAGCAGCGGAAGATGTGATGGTGGCGCGTAATGTTGCCTTGGCGGAACTGACCGGGGCACGGCTGCACCTGGCCCATATCAGCACCGAGGGATCGGTTCGGATGGTGCGGGAGGCCAAGTCACGCGGATTGAAAGTCACAGCCGAAGCATGTCCCCATCACTTTACCATCACGGAAGAAACCGTCCGAGGCTATAATACCTATGCCAAAATGAATCCTCCGCTTCGGACATGGAAGGATGTGCAAGCGATTAAGGAAGGTCTTCGCGACGGCACGATCGATGCCATTGCGACGGATCATGCTCCGCATGCTTCCCAGGAAAAACAGCTGGGATTTACCGAAGCGCCGTTCGGGATCGTCGGACTGGAGACGGCGCTGCCATTAACCCTCGCACTGGTCGATGAAGGGGTCTTGTCGTTGGAGTCGGCAGTCGACAAATTGAGTACGGCTCCGGCGAAGGCATTCAGCTTGGCCAAAGGCACGCTGGCAGTCGGGGCCGATGCCGATGTGGCGATTGTCGATCAGCAGGAACAGTGGGAGGTCGATCCGGCCAAGTTTCGCTCCAAGAGCCGGAATACCCCGTTTGCCGGATGGAAGGTGAAGGGTCGGGTCACGACGACCATCGTGGGTGGCCGGGTCGTATTCGAGACCGGCCAGGCAGAGAAGTAGACTGATGCTTCGTATGTCCGGTTGGGGGATGGTCGGTTGCCTCACGCTTGAATGGCTGGCGCTGGGAGTCTGGGTTGGCGGTGGACTAGTCCTCATCGGAGCGGTCATTCCCGCAGTGTTTAATACGTTCGGCGGGCAGGACTCAGGCGGATTGTTTCTGACGAAGGCGTTTGAGGGCTATCATCGCTTCATGATCGGAGCGCTGGCGATTCTGGGCGCTGCATTGTGGTATCGCTGGTGGAGTGGAAATCCGGTTGTCGGCGTCGGTCGGGGCGAGATGCTGGTGTTGGCCGGGATGCTGGCGATCACGGGCATCATTATTGTGTGGCTGCATCCCTCTGCTGCGGCGCTTCAAGCTCAGGCCTTCGCGGCGCATGAGGAGGCGGCGAAGAAGGCGGCTTTCGAAGCCTTGTTTCGTATGCTGAAGCCGATTCGTTGGATCTACATGGTTGACCTTGTACTGGGCATTCTTTTAATCGGTATCAAGGCGAAACGGTCTCTCTATCGGGACGGAGTGTTCTCGTGAAAACAGCGTTGTTGGCATTGGCAGACGGTACGATTTTCGAGGGCCGTGCCCTTGGATACGAAGGGGAGACGGTGGGAGAAGTCGTGTTTAACACGGCCATGACCGGCTATCAGGAAGTCTTAACCGATCCTTCGTATAAAGGGCAAATCATCACGATGACCTCTCCCCATATTGGAAATTATGGGATGACACCGGAGGATGCCGAGTCACGGCAGGTTTGGGCTGAGGGATTCATCGTGAAAGAAGCAAGTCGGCTCACGAGTAACTGGCGCAGCCGGCAGCAGTTACACGATTATATGCATGAGGCGAAGATCGTCGGTATCGAAGGCTTAGATACGAGGGCTCTGACCCGCCACTTGCGTGAACATGGCTCGCAGCAAGGCCTCATTACTCATGTTGACGAGAATCCACGGCGGGCTGTGGAGAAGGCACAGGCAGCTCCGAGTATCGTTGGACGGGATTTGGCGGCAACGGTCACGTGCAAAGAGGCCTATCGGTGGACTGAAGGATCAGGCGAGTGGGCACCCTCGCTCGGCGACAAGCCACGAGCCAGTACGACCAGAAGGTGGCATGTCGTCGCCTACGATTTCGGTGTGAAACGGAACATTCTTCGCCGGCTGGTGGATGTGGGGTGTGACGTCACCGTTGTTCCGGCTTCGACCACCGCGACGCAGGTTGACGCGCTCAAGCCCGATGGGATCTTCCTGTCGAACGGTCCGGGGGATCCTGAGGGAGTGCCCTACGCAATCGAGGCGGTGCGGCAATTGATCGGGCGCTATCCAATCTTCGGCATCTGCCTGGGACATCAAATTCTCGGTCTTGCGCTGGGGCTCAACACCTATAAGTTGAAGTTCGGCCATCATGGGGCGAATCATCCAGTCATGGACCTCCGTACTAGACGAGTCGAGATCACGTCGCAAAACCACAATTTCGCGGTAGAGGTGGCCAGCCCGATCGGTGCGATACCGGAACGACCGCCTGTGGTGGACACAGCGTTCGGTCAAGTGCTGGTCACACATCTGAGCCTCAACGATCACTCGATTGAAGGATTGGCCTGTGTCGATCGTCCGGTGTTTTCGGTACAGTATCACCCAGAGGCGTCTCCTGGACCCCATGACTCCGCCTACTTATTCACCGAATTTACTCAGTTGATGGAGAAACAGCATG
>JANNXZ010000172.1:0-2729 GCA_031409835.1 Nitrospirota bacterium | reverse complement strand
CCCCGTTAGGGGTAAGGGGTGAGGTGTGAGGCGGAGATGGGGTTTCCCCTAACCCCTCACCCCTTACCCCTAACGGGGTCAACTGTTTCGTTGCTGCTTCATACACTTGATCCACCGTCACCCGCGTCATACACCGATGGTCGATGGGACATTCACGCAATAGGCAGGGAGCGCAATCGACCGGCTGACGCACAATGGCATGGGCACTCCCAAAGGGCGACGTGGTGCGCCAATCGGTCGGCCCGAAGATCGCGACGACTGGCACATGAAACGCAGACGCGATGTGCATGGGACCGGTATCGTTCGTGAGGAGCATGGCACACCGTTTCACCGCTGCCATCAATTCACGGATCGTCGTCGCCCCGGACAAGACCAGGGATGGAGACGACAAATGCGCAGCAATTTCCTGACCCAAACGCTCTTCCCCTTTCGCCCCAAAAATGACCACGCTGACCTGTTGTCCGCGAGACTCGCGAATCGTGCTGCAGAGTCGTTCCGTGACCTCGGCAAACCGTTCGGGCAACCAGCGTTTGGCCCCACCGTACGTTGAACCGGGGTTGACCCCGACGACGACATCCGTGGCGGTCAATCCACCCTGGGCAAATCTCCCCGCCATCGCCTGTTCCTCCTCAGGAAACACGACAAGTTCCGGCGCGGAGGGGTCGCCCTTGAGACCCAGGGGCTCCAGCAGATCCCAATAATAGCGAACCTGATGGACGAGCGTGCGGCGATCCGGCGCAGCGACAGGATCGGACAGCAGCAGACTTCGTCCGTCTGTTGCATACCCATAGCGCCGAGGCACGCCGGCCAGGAACGTCAGAAACGCCGCCTCGAACGCATTCTGAAACAACACCGCCAGGTCGAAGCCTTGCCGCCGCAACTGCCCCGCCAAACCCCACTTACCGGAGAGTCCCGCATGATGCCCCACGCTGTCGTATGTCAGCACGCGCGTCAATGCCGGATGGCCCGCGAATAAATCTGCCACAGCCGGCTTGACCAACAGTGCAATCTGCGCATCGGGGAACAGCCTCCGCAATCCACGGATCGCGGGCTCGCACATCACCGCATCGCCAAGCCAGTTGGGTCCACGCACAAGAATTTTTTTGATGGCTTCTTTATTCACAACCCTCTGCCCTTCAGTCTTCAGCCTTCCAACTCCGCCTTCAGCCTATTTCCCATCCCGATCACCACCCGTCGCAGCCGATCTTCCCCCACAGTTACATGCGTGCTCAGCCGGACTGCCCACCAGCTATCGGTGGGTTGGAGCAGCGCGGCCAACTTGCAGGCATCTTTCTCTGTCGTCACGATCAGCTCAGCCTGAAGCTCAACGGCTCTAGCATTCAGTCGCTCGATATCCTGGTTCGTATAGGCATGGTGATCGGCATAGGCTATTTCATCAAGAATCCTGATCCCTATTCGCTCGACGAGAGAGCGAAACGATCCGGCATGACCCACGCCGCTGCAGAGCAGCGCTGTTTTTCCCTTGGACCAAGAAAGCGGCTGCGACGCACTGGTCATCACCGACACAAGACCCTCAGGACGAAAGACCGCCTGGATCGGGTCCGGCATCGAACCACGCGCGGCCTTCAGTTTGCGACAGACCTCAGTCACCTGAGCTGGCACGTCCGCTCTCGTGACCATGATCGCAGTCGCGCGCGCCGCCGCTCGCAACGGTTCACGGAGCCGACCTGCCGGCACCAGGGCCGCGAGCCCCTCCACATCCGTGGCATCGACCAGCAAGAGATTGACGTCGCGATAAAGCCCTAGATGCTGAAACCCATCGTCGAGTACCAGACAATCGACCGGGAATCGCGCTAAGACCCAGTCACCGAGCTCATAGCGATCTGCGCCGACAGCCACGATGGCTTTGGGGCAACGCTGCGCCATCAAAAATGGCTCATCGCCTGCCTCGCTCGGGCCGACCAGCAGGCGCTCGCCATTCGACACCAACACATACGAGGCCGTACTGGTCCGTCGATAGCCCCGGCTGAGAATCGCCACCCGTTTCCCCTGCGCCAGAAGCCAATCGACCAGCATAATCACGACCGGCGTTTTCCCCGTCCCTCCCAGCGTGAGATTCCCGACACTCAGCACGGGGACCGGCAATCGCCGCTGAGCGAACCAGCCCCAGTCGTACAGGAGTGCGCGCAGCCGCGCAACCATCCCATAGGGAATTGCGGCCCACATCAGCCACCATCTAAATTTTTCCCCAGGAGTTAACACGGTTCGTTCCGACTCAGGGGTTCAGGCTGAAGGCTGAAGGTGGCCTTTGATTCAAGCAGAAATGAATCCTCGTTGTGCAAAAAGCCCTCTCCCTAATAGCCTTCAGCCTATCTACCTGATTTTTATTATCGCCCAGCCATGAGGGGAAGCGGCTGGTCTGTAAGAGGAGACCCACTGGCGCCTTGCTTCGCTATCAGCAACCTATCGATGGCCTCCAGCGTCCGTTGCAAGGCTCCCTGATTCTGTTCGACCACCTGACGAGCCGACCGGCCCATCCGCTCCCGTTCCTCGCTATCGGAAAAGAGAGCCATGATATGTTGCGTGAGATCCTCCGCATGAAGAACCCGACAGCCCCCTCCTGCCTGGATCAAGAGATCTGCTATCTCCGCACAGTGGTCGGTGTAGAGACCGAACAACACCGGTTTTGCCCACTGAGCCGGCTCCAGCAAATTGTGTCCACCAATCGGAACGAGTGTGCCTCCGACGAATGCCACCACCGCTTCCCG
>JANNXZ010000171.1:0-3812 GCA_031409835.1 Nitrospirota bacterium | reverse complement strand
ACGGCCCTCCATGACTTCGATCGACGGCTCCCTGGGTTGCTGGAACAGCTTCGCCCAGGCGACCTGCTCATTCTGACGGGCGATCATGGACGGGATATGACGAAGGCCGATCTGCTTCCGACGCGAGAATATGTCCCTCTTTTGGCCACTGGGCCTAAGTTGGCCCATGGGGTCAATCTCGGCATCAGAGCGTCTGCCGCCGATCTGGGACATACCATTGTGGAAGCCCTGCTAGGTGATCAACTTCCTGTGGGTGAAAGTTTTCTCGATGCGCTCCGCGCGGGGTAATGCGTGAGACGTGAAACGTGATACGTAAGGGGTAAAGGAAGTACACGGGTTATCGGAATGTCATACGAACTGAAACTGAAGGAACTGCATCTAGAGTTGCCGCCGCCGCCGCAACCGTTGGCGACCTATGTTCCAGCGGTTCTGGCCGGAAATATCTTATTTTTGTCCGGCGTCCTTCCTATGCGAGACGGGCAGTTGGTGTTTTCCGGTAAGCTTGGACGCGATCTGACGGTCGAGCAGGGAATGGAGGCCGCCAGGCTCGCTCTCCTGAACTCACTGGCAATAGCGAAGCAGGCACTCGGGACGTTGGACCGAATTACTCGCGTCGTGAAGGTCGTTGGGCATGTGGCGTCGGCGGAAGGTTTTGTGCAGCAGTCCCAAGTCCTCAATGGAGCCTCGGACCTCCTGGTTGAGATCTTTGGAGAGGCTGGTCGTCATGCGCGTGTGGCGGTGGGTGCTGCTGAATTGCCTCGCGGGGCTCCCGTCGAAATTGAAATGATCTTCTCCGTCTCTTGATGGGCCTTTTGATCCTGCTCTGAACGCTGACCGGGTGCGCGCTCGCCGGATTGACTCTCGGAAAAACCGCTTGCTATAGTTCGGCCGAACTTGTTGATTTGGTTGAACCGACCAACCAATTCAACTAAACAAACCAGATGAACCAGACAGACCAGAGAAACCAGATGAAGCAAATGATGAATGTATTCGTGACCGGCGTGGGTACGTTGACATTGTGGGCCTGCCTGACGGTTGCCACGTTTGCGGCCACTCCTTCTGCGATCGAGCTGCACCCATCAACGGCGGTCGCTGGCGCCACCTTGTCGATCGGCGGGAAAGGGTTTGGTGCATTTCGTTCCGTGCAAGTGAATCGCGTAACCGTCGGTGGGTTCCCAGCGTTGATTCAGCGATGGGAATCCGATCTGATCGAGGTGAAGGTTCCTTTCCAGGCTCAATCCGGTCCCGTCGAAATCATGGTTGGAAAGAAGAAGATGGCTGCTGGGAAACTAACAATAATGCGACCGACGATTACCGCGGTGACGCCGGCAGAAATCGAACCAGGCCATACCGTGCAGATTGCCGGCGCACATTTTGGTTCCACAGCCGGCCCGCGAGATCCCAATACGATGTTCGGAGTCAACGACGTGATGATCGGGAGCGTGGTCGTCAGGCCGCGTCGCTGGAAGGACGACATCATCGAAGTCGAGGTCCCCACGAATGCTGCGTCTGGCGATGTGCTGATTCGATTGGCCTCGTCCGACCCCTTGCCGGACGGGTCTTGTTGTGCGCCTGTCCACTATACCGTGAGCAATGCTGTTCCACTCAAACTGATTCCAAGTATTCGTGTCGATCCCGCGAGTGGCCCGGTCGGAACGAAGGTGGTCTTCTTCAGCCAGGGTTTTGGCACTGCAAAGGGAGCCGATGACACGGTGACATTCGGCGGACACCCTGCCACCATCGCCCAGTGGTCCGATAGCGCTATCGTTGTACATCTCCCAATGGATGCGGAGTCTGGGCCCATTGTTCTCACGATGCAGGGGCAGAAGCGAACGGTCGGGGCATTTACAGTTCACGTATCGAAGGTGACCGCAATGACCCCCGCTACCGCTCCCATCGGTACTCTGCTCAGAATCAGCGGGGAACATTTTGGATTCTATTCGGAAAGTGGAGCGACTCCCTACGCCTTTACCGATTTCAATACAGGAGAGAATCGAGTCGATATCGGCGGGGTCCGCGCCATCATCTATCGCTGGCAAGACGATCGCATTGATGTGTGGGTACCCTTCAGTGCGAAGAGCGGACCGGTTGTGATATCTCGAGGCGCGACCAAGCCTCATCCAGACGGTTCTTGCTGCGCGATGAAGGAGATTGTAAAAACTGAGGCAGGAGTCTTTACGCTGGTCACACCGAAGATCGATTCCTATAGCCCGCAATCGGGGGGGCTCGATGAATTGATCACGATCAAAGGGTCCGGGTTCGGCACGTTCTTGAAAACGGCTGAGCATGCCTACTTGGGCCTCAACCAGGGGGCCTACAAGCGGCGCGACTTCGAGTTGGACGAGAATGTCTCGCGCACGGAAGTGCTGTTCAGCAACGTCGCGGCGCAGGTGATGTCCTGGACGGATACGGAGATTGTCGTGCGAGTGCCTCACCGGAATCTCTATGGCGTGGGGAAGCGCAATGAATTTTTCAACGATCTTTCGACTGGACCGCTGATTGTGCGGCGCGGCTCCTGGGATGTCCAGCCTGATGACACCTGTTGTGCTCCGAAAAAGTGGCTGACAGTGGAAGCGGGTATCTTTAGCATTCGGGCCAAGGGCCTGCCGGATTCAAGCTACTTCAATAACAGCCGCCCCGACGCCGACACCAGTCAGTGAGATACAGATTGCCAGGATCATGGCGGAGGTGCTCTCTGACTCGGACTGGATGCCTCACGCTCGTGGTGCTGATGATGTTGTTGTGCGCGTCTCCCTCGTGGACAGCCGACTCTCCTCTGACGATCACTCCTCAATTGAGCCATACGGAAGCTCTCCTGATGGGGCTGTATTTTCGTGCACCCCAGCTGGGTTGGGCCGTCGGATCTGGCGGCACTATTCTGAAGACAATCGATGGCGGGAAAAAGTGGAAGAAGGTCGCCAGCGGCACTGCGGCGAGCCTCTCAGCCGTCTTCTTTTTCGATGAGAAGCAGGGTTGGGTTGTTGGAACTAATGGGACGATTCGCCGGAGTCTGGACGGGGGAAATACCTGGCATCAGCAACTCGTCGATACCCAAGTACCGTTCTATGGGCTCTCGTTTGTGTCGGCCAGCGAGGGGTGGGTGGTTGGTGGCAACGGCACCATTTTACATACGAAGGACGGCGGAACGCATTGGGTTGAACAAGCAAGCAAGATAAACGCGGCCCTCTATGGCGTACAATTTCTTACCGCACAACATGGAACGACGGTGGGGGCGGTGGGGACTGTCTTGATGACGGACGACGGCGGAATCACCTGGACTCCGCAAGACATGCAGGGGGCTGTCACACTGTTCGATGTGTACTTCTCCGATCTGTCGACCGGATGGGCTGTCGGGAACGCCGGCGCCATTTTCCACACGACCGATGGCGGCCATCAATGGACCGATCGTACGTTACCCTGCACCAGCACCTGCACGAAGCTCACCGACCTTTTGAGAGTGCGCTTTACCGGCCCTCAGACCGGATGGATTGTCGGTGAACGGGGCATGACCTATCGGACTACCGATGGTGGATTTACTTGGGCAGAGCAGGGCTCGATCGCGAAGGTTTCGCTGTTTGGCCTCTCGTTTCCCGATGGGACGCAGGGTTGGGCTAGCGGAGAAAACGGCACGATCGTTCATCTGACCGTAGGCCGCTGACCGCAGCCGTGAAACGTAAAAGGTAAAAGGTTTCGGAGGAAGACAGCTCGGCAATCCGGTATGTTACGTTTTACGGTTCACGTCTAACCTTTCACGGTTCTTGAGTGACATCGAGTCTTGATTGGAGAATGCTCAGCGCGGCGATCGCTGCGGT
>JANNXZ010000170.1:0-2930 GCA_031409835.1 Nitrospirota bacterium | reverse complement strand
AGAGCGACGATGCGAGTGAATCTGCCTATTTCCTGATGCGCGCAGCTCTGGCGAAGTCGGTCTCAGAGGCTGCGGGGTATATTGCGCAGAGAGGTTTGGTGGAGGAGGGCGCACCGGCCATCGTCAGGCTGATTGCACAGTTGGCCACGCGCTTTGGCGTGAACGTTTCAGAGAAGGTTGCCGCGCAAGCCGTGCCCGTGATCGGTGCTGCCGGAGGCGTGGTGATCAACGTCCTGTTCATAGACCATTTCCAGGAGATGGCACGGGGTCACTTCATTGTCAGAAGGTTAGAACGCACGTATGACCCGCAGTTGGTGCGGGCGGAGTATGAGCGGTTGTATTAGTGCCGACCAAGCAGGCGACCCTTTCCCGTCCTCGACATTTTTTTGAAGTTGACCAAATAAATAAGTTAGCCTGTTACATCTTATTGGGAATCCGTTCGGCATAGCCAACCAGTTCCATGTAGCCCTGGCCGTGGATTGGCTTTCCCTGTGCCGTGCCGGTGGTCTCGATGGCGCCTTCCCAATAGGTCATTTGCGTGCTGCGTTTGGGGGAGAGCTCTTGCTCAGCCATGCGGGGAACGAGTTCCAGTGAAAGCTGTTGTGAGGGAACGGTGAGACGCCAACGCTGGGGATAGCGGGCCTTGCTCGTAGGGCTGGTCCAATAGCTGGTTGGTTCAAGTGTGAAGTCTTCGAGTAGAAGATGGTGCCCCTGTCCGTCGCGATCGATTAACGTGCCGCTCGAGGCCGGGTGGGCCGATCCGTCTGCCCGGCGGAGCCGGTAGAGCATGAGTTCTCTCTGGTCATCGAGTTGCAGGCTGAACCAGTCCCACCCCACCAGATCCTTGTCGAGATCGGCAGACCCGAACTCATGGTCCATCCAACTTGTGCCGGTCACGTCGAATGATTCATTTCCGATTGTGAGTTTCCCGGTCGTGGCCAGTCTGGTGAAGGAATAGTAGTGGGAGGCCTGTCCCGCGACCGAGCCTTTTCGGCTGGTTCCGTTGGTGCCATGTACGACAAGCGGTTTTTCCGGTGAGACCGTGAATTGGATGGCCATGTCGCCGTCCGCTGCTTGGAGGATTTGAGTGCCAGGAGTGGCCGATGGCGATTCTGCGCTCCACAGATCGATCCAGACGTGGAGCCGATCACTTGCCGCACCGGCCTTGCCCAAACCGGCCCGACTCATTTTGTCTGCATAGTGAAACCGGCCTTTGCTGAGATCGCTGATGGCGAAATGGGCCAGGTACAGGTGCGAGACGGCCCACTTCGAGGGCAGGGTTTTCGTCTGATCGCGTGGCATGCCACGGCGGAAGAAGGTGAGTTCATAGCCGAACGGTCGACCGTCCTTTGTCGTGACCTGGCCGGTGTAGTACCACCATTCGGTGCGAAACTCTTCGTGTGCCCCATGATCGCGAGGGAACGCGTAGCGATAGCCTTCTGTCGCGACTCGGAATTCTTGTGTCGTATCGGCTGCGAGTCCTGGCACGACGACCAGCACACTGCTCGCAAGGAATAGGAGGTGACGGAGATGGCGTAGCAATTTGTGCATGGGCGATGGACCGTCCGTGAGGTGAAGGAATCGTCGCGCGCTTATACCATGCTTAGCTAGGCGGCACAAATCTCCTGTGTTGATAGGGGTTTTCATCGACTCGATGGGTGAACGATGCCCGTCTCGCGCCGTTGACAACTTTGTCGGCCATCAGTTATCGTGACGCATGCAGACCGATCATGAGCGAGAGCAGCCTGGGCGCGACCAGCCTCACAGCGCAACGCCGTTTCCCATTCCCGCGCGAATTCCGGTGTTCCCACTTCCGAATGTCGTGCTGTTCCCCAAGACCTATCTTCCCCTGCATATCTTTGAGCCACGCTACCGCGCCATGGTTTTGGATGCGGCGAGGAGCGGGCAGTGCATCGGCATAGCCTTGCTCAAGGATGGATGGGAGACAGACTATTATGGCCATCCGCCGGTATTCTCGATGGGCTGTGTCGGTCGATTGGCCAGTGTGCAGTCCTTGGCCGATGGCCGATCCAACATCCTGCTGCAAGGACTGGAACGGTTTGAGATTGAACGTGAGTGGTACGACCACGCGTATCGTGAGGCCACGATTTCTCTTAATGTTCGAGGCAGAGAGATGTCGCTGGATACCGCAGTTCGTCGGCGCCTGTTCACGACCCTGGAGTCCTATCTCCAATCCCGCGACGACGTGCCGACGTGGCAGGAGCTGTTTCGGGAAGAGATCAGCGACGAGATTTTCGTCAATACCCTGTCCGCCTACTTGGAGTGTACGCCCCTGGAAAAGCAGTTTCTGTTGGAGGCCGACAGTCTCCACCAACAAGCCCGCCGTCTCAGCGACCTCATCGAGTTCATGATGCACGATCAATCAGGCGCAAAGGGCTGGGGTTGATGGATCGCGCCATCGCGATCCAGGTGTCCCGGCTCACGAAAGCCTATGATAAGCATACGGCTGTCTCCGATCTGTCGTTTGAGGTCTATGCGGGCGAGATGTTCGGCCTGCTGGGGCCGAACGGGGCTGGGAAAAGCACCACGCTTAGGACGCTCATCACGCTGCTGACGCCGACGTCGGGCACGGCCAGCGTCTTGGGTCACGATACGGTGCGCGAGGCGGATGTCGTCCGCCGACTCATCGGCTACGTGCCTCAAGAGCGGGCCATCGATCGCTTTCTCACCGGCCGGGAACACCTCGAACTTCTCGGTGCGCTGTACCACTTATCGAAGGCAGAAGCCGCGAAGCGCATTGCCGAGTTACTGAAGCTCGTGGAATTGGAAGAGTCGGCCGATCGCGCGGCAAAGACGTACTCCGGGGGGATGAAACGGAAACTCGACATTGCCTGCGGTCTCTTGCCAGACCCTAAGATCTTGTTCCTCGACGAGCCGACCTTGGGCTTGGATGTGCAGAGCCGGCTCAG
>JANNXZ010000169.1:0-2751 GCA_031409835.1 Nitrospirota bacterium | reverse complement strand
GCGATGTGCCCGTGCCGTTCAAGTTCTTTGCGGAGAGACGTGCGGCAGGCCAGTTTCTCGCTGCCGTTAATGGTCATGGCACAAGACCCGCAGATGGCGGAGCGGCAGGAATAGCGGAGTGCCAGACTCCCGTCGCACTCCTGCTTGATGCGGATGAGCGCATCGAGGACGGTCATCCCGCGCCCGACGTCGAGCCGGATTTCTTGAGGATGGGCGGTGGAATCGACTTCGGGATTGAATCGTTGAATCGTGAAGGTCAGGCGCATGGAAGACGTGAGACGTGAAACGTAAAACGTGAGACGTCCTGTTCAGCCCAACTCGAAGGTCTTGGGAGAGTTCGTCAGATTGCGGCACCCGTCTTTCGTGACGAGCACCATGTCCTCGATGCGCACGGCGCCGAGACCGGGGTAGTAGAGGCCAGGCTCGACGGTGACAACGTGGCCTTCTTGGAGCAGCGACCCGGTGCGGCTAATGCGAGGCATTTCATGGATATCGAGTCCGACCCCGTGGCCCGTGCCGTGAAAGTAGCCTTGCATGCGTCCATTCACCAAGCCCGTCTGGTACCCGGCTTTTTCAAACCTGGTCACGATGCCTTGATGGATTCTCTTTCCGTCTGCCCCGTCTTTGACTTTCGTGATGGCCTCTTCTTGCGCATCCAAGACCGTTTGATAGAGCCGCTTCAGTTCGGGACTCGGGGTCCCCCGCACCACGGTTCTGGACATGTCTGCGAAATACCGGTTGGTGGCCGACCGGGGAAACACGTCGAAGATAATGCTGCGGTGGGCCGGCAACGGCCCGCTGCCTTCGTTGTGTGGATCGCAGGCCTGCTCTCCCCCGGCGACGATGGTATGCTGGGCGACACAGTCGCATTCCATCAGCGACACATTGATCAGCTTCTTCACTCGCTCCGATGTCAGCGGTATCCCATCGAACCACAGTTGATCCTTCTCGATCGAGGCCTGACGCAGCATGTCGTGGGCAACCGCAACCGCCTGTTCAGTCGCGCGCTGAGCGGCTTCGATATGGCGGACTTCCTCGGCGGTCTTCACGACCCGCCCTTCATAGAACGGGTCACGCTTTGGATAGAGCTGATACCCCAAGGACTGAAACTTGAGGGCATGGCTGAACGCAAAGTTAGCCGGGACGAGGATCTGCGTGATGCCGGCTTCTCTCAAGAGAATATGAACCACCTCGACCGTGCCAGGCTCGGCAATACCTTGCGTCTTGGCTCGCCCTTCTACTTCAGAATACGAGAGCACCCGGTCAACAGACGACTGACTTTTCGCGCGATCCATTTCGAGATCGCTCATCACCAGGATCCGCTCCCCTTTAATCTCCAAATAGATAAAGGGGT
Source organism: Nitrospirota bacterium (assembly GCA_031409835.1). Lineage (GTDB taxonomy): Bacteria > Nitrospirota > Nitrospiria > Nitrospirales > Nitrospiraceae > Palsa-1315. The sequence goes on along the minus strand of JANNXZ010000169.1, from coordinate 1,397 downwards.
CCGGCGCAATAAACTTCGTGGCGTAATAGAGATTGGAGTCGGTCTCGCTGGCAGCGATGAACACGGTGGCACGTTGAGTGTACGAAGTAGATGATGCCATAGTGAATGCTGGTCGGAATCTAACACGGGGGGGGAGGTCGGTCAAGGCGCGGAGGGAACCGGTTCAGGCTCGGGTACGCTGCCCTTGACGGTCTCTTTCTCCTCATCGGGCGTCATCAGGTCGATCGGCAGCATGACCGTGTTCTTCAAAATGTCGAACGCCAGTTGCGCCAGGCCCGTTAGGCCGGTGGCGAACGACTTCATCGGCAAGTACGTCACCTCCGGATCTTCGATCGATCCTTTGACGGAGAACAGCGCCGTGGCAAGGCCTTTGCGATCGCCGGCAAAGAGCCGCCCGAAGAGTGGAATGGTCTTCAGGAATTTCGAATAGGATCCGAACGGGCTGACAGCCCAGACCATATCCATTTGATCCGTCGGCAAATCATAGTTGCCGGCAGCGGTAATCTTGACGATCGGGCTATCGATGATCAGATTCTCGGTCTCAAAGAGCCCGTTCCGCGCAAGAATCGTCGCCGAAATTTTGTTATAGGGCAATCCATCTTTCTCTAAATCTACCTTCCCTTGCAGCACCGCCGGAAGATTCAAAATGCTGATAATTTTCCAGATCGCCCGTTCCTCCGATTTGAAGATCCGTCCGTTTTCAAGCAGAATATCCACCTTGCCGTTCAATGTGGGATACAGCCCGTGTGGGTTCTTCCCATGGCCACGAATCGTCCCCGTCACACGCGCTTCCCCAGTAGCCATCCCCGCTTTCTTGCCAAAAAATTTCAGCACATCTTCCATCGACAAACCCGTCGCCCGAACCGAGAGCTCAGCGTCGGCCGGCTGGTTTTTGGGCAGCTGCACCACGATACGGCCGGCCACGTCTCCATTGCTCAATTGGCCGGACACGCGATCCAGATCGAGCACACCATCTTGAATCATAATCCTGGCGGAGAGGCTCCCAAATTTGAGATGTTTGTAATAGCCGCGCGCCATCGATGCGGTTGCCTGGACCTTGCTGGTGGCTGCAAGGGTTTCCAGAAAATCTCGGATCGGAGACCGTTGTCCTTTTGGGATGAGGAGATCGAGATCCATCTGATTGGACTCGATCTTGGCGGTAATCGTAGGTTTCGCCGCCCAGTTGCGGATCGTCCCTTCCAGCGCGATGTCGCTATCGAGCAGGCGAAACGACAACCGCTTGATCTCCGCGCCATTCTTCACGAACCGGACCCGCATATACAAATCCTGGATTGGGCCCTCGGTTCCCTTGGCGTTCATCAGACCATTGGTCAAGGCGAGCCACCCGGTAGTCTTCCAGGTTTTCCAGTCGAGACCCTTCCCCTTCATGTCGAGCG
>JANNXZ010000168.1:0-4068 GCA_031409835.1 Nitrospirota bacterium | reverse complement strand
GATCTTTTTTCAATGACCCCGCTGGATGCGCTCAACCGGCTTGCCGATCTGCAGCGTAGGGTCGCTGACTCCGACAAGTAACTCTCAAAACAAAGGCGGCATCCCCTTTCGGAGATGCCGCCTTTGAACTCAGTAACTTTGTCAGGTCAGTGACCGGACCCAAGGTTGTACTTCGCGGTCCAGGGAATCAAGCCAGCGCTGGGCGCTCCACCTGGAAGCAACACATCGTACTGCATTAATACGGTACCCTCTCCCTTTGGAGAAGTGTTCAAGCCCTGCTTCGCTGTTGCACAACCTGTCTCGACTTCGCTTTTCCCTGCGCACTCCTTCAACCGAAGACCAGAGATGCTCAACGGTTTTCCCATGGAACCAGCCACTTCAGGAAGCTTCTTGACCGAGGAAATAACACGATGATTCTGCTCTGGCTCCGTCGCAACGAATTCAATCAGGTCTGTCGTGCTCGATGGCGGCACTTCCTTGGCAGCTGCTGGTCCCGCATGGGTACGGCCCATTTTCTTGAGTTCTTCCCACGCACCCTTATCCGCGTAAAACTTGAGATTTTTGCCCGGGTGAATCTTCTGCCAGAAATGGCCGCTTTCAGCGTTGCCGCCGAACACAGCCACATTAATCCAGACCGCCTCATCATAGTGATCAAGCACAATCACCCGACCCTGTATGGTAGTCGGCTTGCTCATATCACCCCACTCGAAACGCTCTTGGAAAGATTCGATCGCCAGTGCGGTGGAGGCCGCAGAGACTACCAGCGCAACAGCGGCCATCACGGCCCAACCTTTTGCATACAATTTCATAATCGCGCCCCCCTTAACAGAACATGAAAAAAATTAACGCTTGTCAAGGTCGATTACTTAATAACCTTAAAACCGGTGATCGTTCGACCATCCAAACTCACTTCCATCGCGACGAGTTCCTGGGAGGCCTTGATGATCTGGTCCATGAGCGTCTTATCCTTCACCGCCAACCGGACGGTCGTAGCGGCATGGTACCACCCGGAATAGGGGCTGTTCTTATCCGTTCCGCCGACAAAGCCCCATCCGCAGCAAGTAAGCAATGGATCTGGAGGCTTCACATCGAGATCGGAAGACGAACGGCCATTTGGTGTCCCTGAACCAGGCTCCCCGGCGTTCCAATATTGAATGCCGAAAAGCAACTCTCCATCCGGATTGTCGGCCCACTGTGACCATACCCGGCCTTTAAGAGTCTTGGTGATTTCACCCTTCATGGGCTTTCCACCGACAATGTTGTCAGTGGGGCCAGCCACACCAGGCGCATCGGCAGCAACGGCAAACTCTGCCGTCAGCAAGCTGAACACAGAACATACTGTCACGGCGGCGATAAGTATGGCCTTTGGCATACCTAGTCCCTCCTTCATAAAAAAATAACAACCACAGTAAACGATGGATACTTACTTCTAAGGACAACGAACGCTAAAAACAATCCCAGGGATGAGGCGGCCAGGAGTGACGATACTTTGACTACATCCCTTTATATTTCTTCGTGCTCCGTCCCGTCGATCAAGAATCGTAAGAAAAATTTCGCTCATGGTACTGAAGCCATCAAACCGTGTCAAGAATTTCTTTGTCCTGTGAACAGTTTCGAATATGATATGAAATACATTAAATAATCAATGCATTGCGGATAATTGCTTCAACGTTTTTTAATCCACTTTTGGCGTTTGACGAACTTCCGCAAAGAGCTCTTATTTGTAAGCCTGCAGACTGCGTGGAGCAAGCGGCCCGAGCCCTGTGATCGCGAGAGAGTCCAGCCCGAAAAATTGGCGGCCCACATTGAAAACCTGCTCCACATTCACATGATCGATATGAGCCAGCATATCATCCAGCGACGTATGCCTTCCGTATGTGAGCTCGTCCTTCGCCAATTTGCTCATGCGGCTGTGCGAACTCTCCAGGCTGAGCATCAAGCTGCCCTTCATTTGAGTCTTCGCTCGCTCAAGCTCTTTCCGTTCGACGCCTTTGACGCCGATCTTCCGGATCTCCCGGCAGACAAGGTCCACGACGCGATCCACCTCTTTCGGCCTCGTTGCGGCATATACCGTAATCATGCCGCCATCCGAATAACCGGACAAGAAGGAGTAGATCGAATAGGCAAGACCCCGCTTCTCTCGAACCTCCTGGAATAATCTCGAACTCACACTGCCACCCAGCACACTGTTGAGCGCATACAACGCATACCGATCTTGGTGTCCGGCCGCCACGCCTTTGAGCCCGAGACAGAGATGCACCTGTTCCAACCGTTTCTTCTTCAGCAAGACACCGCCGTGCACGTCAGGAGGACGACGCCCATTGGTGTGGGTCGCCTTTGTGGCTCGGCCCTTGCCAAAATACCGCGCGACCATTGGATCAAGCTTGGCTTGCTCGAAATTCCCGGCAATCGAAACCACGGTCTGCCCCGGATCGTAGTGAGCCTCTACATAGTCCGTCAGACCCTGGCGTCGCAGCCCTCTGATCGTCTTCTCTCGGCCTAGAATAGATCGACCGAGCGGATGGCGCCCCAGCACTTGGCCCATATGAAGCTCTTGCACGAGATCTTCCGGGTCGTCCTGGACCATGCGAATTTCTTCCAGGACCACCTGTTTTTCTTTTTGGATTTCTTTGGGCGCGAAACAGGAATGATGGAACAGATCCGAAAGGAGTTCGAGCGCTCGCTCCAATTGCTGATCCAACACCTTCACGTAATAGGTCGTCGTCTCACGCGAGGTGAACGCATTCATTTCGCCGCCAAGCACATCGATTTCTCGGGAAATTTCGGCGGAAGAACGCTTGCGCGTTCCCTTGAAGAGCATGTGCTCAATGAAGTGGGAATAGCCTGCCTGGGAAGGTTGCTCGTCCCGTGACCCGGTGTTCACCCACACACCGACGGTCACCGACTTGAGCGTCGGCATCCGTTCGGTCACCACCCGCACCCCGTTGTCCAGGACGAGCTTGCGATACAAGGCAGTTACCCGGCGGACGGATCAGGCGCACTGGCCCCGGTCGGAGCCGGCATGGCTTCTTTGCGACTGAGGCGGATCTTTCCTTGCCGATCCACTTCCAGGACCTTCACCAGGATTTGATCGCCTTCCTTCACCTCGTCGGATACTGCTTGAACTCGATGGTGCGCCAACTGCGAAATGTGCACCAGCCCATCGGTTCCCGGAAGGACCTCGACAAATGCCCCGAAGTCCATGATTTTCCGAACCGTGCCCATGTAGATCTTCCCGATCTCGACCTCTTCGGTAATCCGACTGATCATCTCTTTGGCCTTCTCGGCCGAGGCTCCGTCGACCGACGCGATCGTCACGGTTCCGCTGTCGTCGACATTGATCTTGACTCCGCAATCCGCAATGATGGCGCGGATCGTTTTGCCGCCTGGACCGATGATCTCGCGGATCTTGTCCTGCTTGACCTTCATCGTGAAGATCCGGGGCGCGTAGGCTGACAGCGTGGTCCTTGGCGCTTGGAGCGCCTTCTCCATACAACTCAAAATGTGCAAACGGCCAGCCTTGGCCTGCTCTAACGCCTTTTGCATCAAAGCCGACGTAATCCCGCCGATCTTGATATCCATCTGTAACGCGGTCACGCCCTGTTTGGTGCCGCAGACCTTAAAGTCCATGTCACCCAGGTGATCCTCCAGCCCAAGAATATCGGAAAGGATCATGACCCGATCGCCTTCCTTGATTAATCCCATCGCGATCCCGGCCACAGCTTTACTGACCGGCACACCGGCATCCATCAACGCAAGGCTCCCGCCACAGACGGTCGCCATTGAAGAAGACCCATTGGACTCAAGGATGTCGGATACGATGCGGAGCGTGTAAGGGAAAGCTTCCTTGCTCGGAATCACCGGAGCCAACGCCCGTTCCGCCAATGCGCCATGACCGACTTCCCGGCGTCCCGGCGAGCGAAGCGGCCGTGCTTCACCGACACTGAACGGCGGAAAATTGTAATGGAGCATGAACGTCCTCATGTACTCCCCTTCCAATGCATCGATCCGTTGTTCGTCGTCCGTGGTCCCCAACGTGACCACGGCTAAACTTTGGGTCTCGCCTCT
>JANNXZ010000167.1:0-4191 GCA_031409835.1 Nitrospirota bacterium | reverse complement strand
TGGTTTCTTTGGTTTATTTGGTTGAATCCGACTAACCGAAAAAACCAGACAAACTTTTCTGATTAACGATCCCGGCGGCTCAATTGACTTTTTACTTGGGCGGGGTGAACACTCAATCTGGATCACATCGGAGTTGTTATGCCCGTTAATATGGACCCAGCCAAAAAGCGAAGAAAGCAGCCAATGCCATCAGAGGCAGACTCGTCTCCGTCCGAAAAGAACACGATTGTACCGACACAAACGGCTCAGTTCGGTGAAGAGACGGAAGAGGATCGGGTGAAGGGTCTGGCAGATGCGGAGTTAAAGAATCTCTGGGAAGCCACGGAAGTCATCGACATGGATAAGTTCTAAACTGCAGGACGCTCAAACTGATTTGTTTTGTTTATCTAGTTTCTCTGGTTTAACCAAACAAACAAGACAGACCACACAAACCAAATAACGTTCTTCTTGCGCTGGCGGGGTTTTTCAGCATCCTGTCAGGCGGGCAGAAAGAAAAAGGCAATCGCCAGCATCAAGTACACGCCGACCAACATCACACCTTCCATCCAGTTCGATTCTCCGTCCATCGCCACGAATCCCACACTCAGGACCGAGATCGTCACCGCAGCCACCTCGAACGGTGTGAAGATCAGATCTAACGGCGTCCCGAAGAAGTAACTGGCAAAGACAAGCAATGGGGCAACGAGCAACGCAATCTGTAGGCTAGACCCAACCGCAATACCGTAGGCGAGATCCATCTTGTTTTTCATCGCCACCATCACCGCCGTGGAATGTTCGGCCGCATTCCCCACCAGGGCGACAAGAATGACGCCGACGAAGACTTGCGTGAGCCCAAGTTGGTGCGAAGCCGGCTCCAGGACGCCGACCAATATCTCGCTCATCAGTGCCACGAGACAGGCCACCACCGTGAGTACCGTGATTGACGCGCCTCGGGTCCAGGGCTGCTCTCCGAGATCTGAAGCATTATGGGCCTCTCCGGCAAACAGATGGCGATGCGTCTTCAAGGTAAACAACAGGCTTGCGACATAAATAGCGAATAATATGAATGATATTGTGAGGCTCAACTCTCGTTCGATCACGATGCCACGATCGGCAGCGGTGAAATGGAAGAGTGCGGGAATGATGAGCCCCACAGCAGCCAGGAGCAGGAGGCTGGCGCCCATTCCAGCAGCAGTCTGGTTAAACTTCTGCCGCTCGTACTTCATCCCGCCGGCAAACATGGAGACCCCAAGGACAAGTAGGATGTTGCCGATAATTGAGCCGGTGAGAGAGGCTTTGACGACATCGTGAAGGCCCTCGCGCAGAGCCACCAATGCGATAATCAATTCCGCGGCATTGCCGAGCGAGGCGTTGAGCAGCGCGCCGATGCCGGCGCCGACATGAGTCGTCAAATGTTCGGTGGCTCGCCCCAACAGGCCTGCCAGCGGAATAATGGCAAGTCCGGCCGACGCAAAGACCAGCAGTGGATCGGCTCGAAGGACTTCGAGCGCGACCGTCACCGGGACAAAGATGAGTAGGAAATCAAGCCACGACGTGAAGAGATATCGCACGCGCACACCCTAACATGACCATGAAACTTTGTCGATGAATCGAGATCGAGCACCCCACGCCCTGTTCTACCCCTTTCATCTCTGCCACTCAGAGACCTTGGCGCGACTCCTGACACGCTTCGCCACGATCCATTTTCGAGATTTCATGGCGCTACAACTGACCCCCATGTCCGGGATGACAGCGTTCCAAGACCGAATGGGCATGAGCTTCCCGGACCTTATCGAGTCCGGACGCCTCGCGCAAGGGTATGACGTAAGTGGACCACTATCACCTACGATGGCAGCCGCCATCGATCGTGACCTGCACGACCCTCTGTGGCGCGCACGCTTTCACATAGCGCTTCGCCAGGACCGTCGTCTCCAACGTGGACTATTCGAGCCGTCCCATAGTCTTCGTATCGGCGACAGTCTCGTGCCAGGCCCTGCCGCACTCCTACGCCTCATGGACGATTCGTTTAGACAGCACTCCTATGATCTCGATCAGGTGAGAGCACTCTCAAAGAGAAGTCTCACCCTTGAAGACGGGTACCACTTTGAATATGGGCTTGCCCTCGTAAAGACATCCGCTTCACTCGTCTATACACAGACCCTCTCGCTGGCACACCAACTCCAACCAGTCACAGACTCCTCCGCTCATTTCACGCTCTATGCGCAATCCTGTATCCGAGAGAATTGGCTCAGAACCAACCATCTGCTCATCCGGGCAGGCTATTAAAAGTGTAATGAGTCAGGTGTTCAGGCTGAAGGCTATGACGCTCCGCCGAAGTAGCCGCTTCGGCTACGAAGGCCGGAAGCTACGGGGTATTCGGCGAAGGAGAATACATTATCTCGTACCAAAACCTTCAGTCTAAAAGCCTTCAGCCTATTTACCTGAGTAGTGACTTAAAAGTTCCAACCAAGTCTGCTAGAATTCACCCCCATGGCAGGCACGAACACCCCCTTTGCCCCTCCCGTCCCTGTAGAGACTACCAGCATCGACACCAATGCTGGGGTCGATGCGCGGGTGATCGTGTTCAACTGCGAATGTCACACCTATGAGCAGGTCATTGCGCTCTTTTGCCAATACATTCCTGGCATGAACCCCACGAAGGCCTTTGAACTCGCATGGAAGATCGACCACGATGGAGAAGCCATCGTGTTCGCAGGTACGCTGGCAGAAGCGGAAGACATCGCCGCGAAACTGGGGGGAGGGGGGCTACGAGTAGCCGTGCAATAATTGCAGGCGAGGAGTCTGTCCGAGTAATCCTTCGTTGCGAGGCAAGGGAGCTGCGGGCAGATGCTAGGCCCCAGGCTCGAAAAAACCGGAGGCGTATTCGCTGGAATACAGTGAGGATTGTTTCGGGCCGAGAACGACGCAGATGTTTGCAGATCGTTTGCCGCAGTAGAACGGCATCACTCGGACAGACTCCTCGCTACTTCTTGTGTTTCTTTGCTGGAGCCTTGGCTGATCGAACTTTTGCCTTTGGCTTAGCTTTTGGCTTCGCGATGGCAGAATGCGATTTGGCATTTTCAGGTGCGCGTTTTTCAGGGGACTTTCCATGCCTGAGTTTCGCCGAATCGGGCTTCGACGGCATGGTCTTCTTGCCATGACTCCCCGACCCACCCTTGACAGGCTTCCCTTCCGCGAGCTGAGCCTGAAGTTTGTGCGTCGCAGATGTTTTATTCAGCTTCTGAACCATATCGCCACTATGGATGCGCACTTGATACAGCTCTAAGAGTTTGCCAATGGCCTTCTGATCGCCTCTTTTTGCGGCATTCAGCAGCCGACGGCGATGATTCATCTCTTCTTCTTCGGTATGGGAAGCAGCCCGTCGTTCCATGTCCGTCCTTTCATTCTACGTGGGCATAGAGCCCTCGTCCTGCGCAGTATAGCGGAAATTGCGCAAATGCACCAGATGCCTTTCACGGGCTGGGTACCACTTGAGGCTGTTTTCATCCAGAGGTTATAATCCCGCTCACTTTATTTTTAGAAGGAGACTACCCAATGGAACATCAGAAGCCGAATCAGCCCACCGTCGCCGACGATCCGAAGGCCCGCGAGATACTTCGACACGCGTTCGAAAAGACCTCGCGCTGGCAGAAGGACTTTACGGGATTCACCGCCGATCTGACGGTGAATGTGAACGGCAAAGAAACCAGCGGCCCCGTCATGGTGAAGGGCCCTCGCGAAGTATCGGTCCAACTGGGAGAGCCCGACGTCCAAAAGTGGGCGCAAGAGCAGCTCGGCATGATCGCAGTGCACCGTGGCCCAAAAACCTTCGAGGAATCGGATGGCAAGTACTCATTGACCATGGAAGAAGATGGCCACCCGTTCGGCACGAAACTGATCATCCACGGATCGAACTCGTTCTATCGCGTCAAAGACAATCGCATCACCCAGATCAATCGCACCATGGCGCACCCGGGCATGACCCCCTTCGCCTTTACGATCAACGTCGAAGAAAGCTCCGTCACCCAGGACCAGAAGAACCTGACGACGAAGTACTGCGTGTACTACTATTCGCCCACCGACGGGAAGCTGAACAACGTGGACAGCTTCACCGACACCCATGTGCGCATCGGATCATCGGATTTGCCGGCCACCCGCCGCATCATTACCTACGAAAACGGCGGAGTGGTCGTGAAGAACCTGACGTTCACG
>JANNXZ010000166.1:0-2811 GCA_031409835.1 Nitrospirota bacterium | reverse complement strand
GCTCGCGCTTGTCTGGACGATCGTGCATCTCCCGTCCGAAGCCTGGCCGTTTCAACAGCTTTTGTGGGGTGGACTGTTGCTCACTCTGGCGGGACTTGCGGGCCATGTCTTGTGGTCGATGCAGTCGTCATGGCGTCCAGCCTGGCTGTCAGGATCGCTGGCTCGAGGTCTAGTGGGATTGGGGTTAGGGATGACAACGGGCTCTTTGTTTGTCACGGCCATTGTGCTGCTCGTCTGTGTTGCCCATTGGTTGGACGGGCTTTCTGGCCAGGTTGAGTCTATGGCGGAGAGTCATAGGGGGCTACGGATGGCTATGACGGAGGGTCTGTTCGTCGCAGCTATGCTGCTGGTGCTGGGGGCAAGCTATGCCCTGAAAGGCATCGTACCGATGTAGTCTTGTTTGTTTGGTTTATTTTGTTTGTCTTGTTTATTTGGTTGAACCAAACCAACCAAATGAACCAGATGAACCAAACAAACCAGATCAACCGTTCAATGGCCGAGAATGGCGGGCGGCGGTGATGGCGGGGCTGCACTTTCTGGAATCGTCACCATTGGCTGGTTGGCCAGCAATACGTAGCCGTAGCGTTTGAGAATGGGGAGCAGCCCGTTTGCTTCCGCCGGCAACTTCGATTGTGCGCTTTCCGGCAAGAGAATCATCACTCTCCTTGGCTCTTTCAGGGCCGTCCGTATCATATCTTCTTCCCCCCTATGCACGAAGAGCGTCTTGCGTCTTGAGTAAAATACTGACGAGGCTCTCGTGGTCCCATAGGCAATGAATTGATCCTGTGGAGTCAAGTTCAGCCCCGCGGCATAGGCAAGTTCCTGTGCAGGCGCGACCACATATCGGTTGAGGTGCGGAATCACAATCACAATGACAATGAGCACGAGACCGGCCAACGTTCCCCCGGCCGCCCAGAACGCTCCTTCTCGCCGTTCATCATTCAATCCAAGATATCCCACCAACGTCATCCCGATTAACAACAGGGCTGCAACCAGATAGGGACCGCTGCCGAGATCTACCTGCCCGGCCAAGGGGAACTCCCGCACCATTTTGGAGGCGTAGGTGGTGTAGAGCGTGGGGAGGCAGGCAAAGGCGATTGCCAAGAGATATCCCACTCCCATCATAAGATGTATGGACCCCCGAATCCCTTTTGTCGTCGGATCTTGTAGGCACCTGGACCAGTAGGAGGCTGCCAGCAGGGCGGCGGCGGGAAACAATGGGCCAATGTAGTGGGGCAGGCGGGTTGCAGAGGCCGTGAAGAAGATGAAGGTGCCTACAAGCCATAGCGCGGCAAAGAGGTCAAGTTCCGATGCTTCTGTGGGAGCTGGATGAGTACGCGCGCGACGTATGAGATACCAGTCTTTGAATGTGCGATAGAGCGGGACAGGGAGGAGCGCGCTCCAAGGAAAGAAGCCTAAGAGTAGGACCGGGAGATAGAAGAAGATGGTGCCCTGGTGTCCTTCCATCGGACTGAGGAATCGGCCGATCGTATGGGCTTTTGCGCCTGTCGCATAGGCGTCGCCATGCACGAGGAACATGGCCACATACCAGGGGGCGGCGAGCAAAATGAACAGCAGGGCGCCTGCAAGGGGAGCCCCCTTCTGCCAGTAGTCCTGCCATCGGCGCGTCCAAGTGAGGTAGAGTGCTACGGCGACGAGGGGCACGGCGAATCCGATCGGACCCTTCGTCAGTGTGGCGAGGGCCATGCCGATATAAAACGCCCAGATCCATCGGCGCGCGCCGCCTGTTCCATGGAGTCCTAGCCAAAATCCATACAGTGATGCCGTGGTGAAAAAAATCAAGACACTATCGGTCAGCGCCATGCGTCCGAGCCCGAGGATTTCCAGATTGAGTAAGAGCATCAAGCCGCCGAAGAGCGCGACGGTTCGATCCCGCTGGTGCACAAGAAACAGGTAGTGCATGAGGATCAACCCCACGCTGAAGAGGGCCGAGGGGAATCGTGCGGCGAACTCGTTGGACCCGAACAGACGATACGATTGCTCCATGAGCCAATAGAGCAAGACTGGCTTTGCGACGCGCAGCTCACCATTGAACGTTGGCGTCAGGCGATCCCCCGACTCGAACATTTCTCGACCGGCCTCGGCATTTCGTCCCTCGTCTTGGTCGGTCAGGCCCATGTCGCCGAGTCCTAAGAAGAACAACAGCCCCGACAGAAGGAGGAGGGCTATGAGGAGCAGTGCGTGACGAGAACGGTCGGTCGTGGTCATAAAATCGTTCGGATCGTGTGGTGACCGCGTGTGTTGGGTGTATTGGATCTCAAAGGATTAAGAGGAGGGGCTGGCCGGCGGGTTCGCCTGGCTTGCGCGAGAAATCAGCATCAGGTTGCGAACATAGACGATCGATCCGATGCTCTGTCCTGCGATGAAGACCGGATCTTCCCGGTAGATCGCATAGGCGAGCGTGATGAGTCCGCCGATCAGGCTCATGTACCAAAATGAGACAGGGACCTGGCTCGCCGCCTTCTTTTCAGAAGCAATCCATTGAACCACCCAGCGGCCGAAAAACAGCCCTTGACCGAGAAATCCGATGGCAAGCCAGATAGTTTCGAGACTCATGATGGAGACGTGATGAGTGATGGGTGATGAGTGATGGGTTTCTTTTTCAAAGAGCGGAGTAGGCCAAGGAGCAGTTTTCTGACTTCCTCGACATGGGAAATAATGCTGTCACCGGGAATGAACCCCATTCGTATGGCCAAAAGAAGCTGCGTCTCTAACTCAGCGACCGAACCCGAAGCGATGTGAAGAAACTGGATAAATTCCATTCGGGAGTGTCTTGCGGCGCCTTCTGCG
>JANNXZ010000165.1:0-2316 GCA_031409835.1 Nitrospirota bacterium | reverse complement strand
TCGCTAAGCCGCGCGCGGACACCGTTCGCCAGCTTCTGCAGCAGATCACGATTCTTCTCCGGGACAGATTGGCTCCCCTTCGTCGTCAGCGAAACCAGTACACCCATCGGTGATGCAAGCATCCCCAAGTCGGCTGACGCTCCTTTCGGAATAAGCCCTTTTAATTTGGCATCGACATCCGCCTCCGCCAGACCGAACGTGTGAAACACCTGACGGACGATCGGTGATCGAGACAACGGGCCTGACAATTCGCGTGTTGCGCGCAGCAATGGCACGACTTCCTGCCGCATCATTTCTTCCATTTCCCGCGGCACGCCGGGCAAACAAATAATCAGTGCCTTCTTCCATGTGAGGCAGAACCCCGGCGCAGAACCGACTGGATTCTTGAGCACTGTGGCGCCGGACGGAATTAGAGCCTGGCGCAACTGCGCACGGTTTGGCGTACGGCCCCATTGCGCGAGCCGCGCCGTCATCCCCTCCAGCGCTTCCTTGCGACGGCCGAGCCGATGTCCAGTCGCGCAAGCCACCGCCTCTCTTGTGCAATCGTCTACCGTAGGACCGAGTCCGCCGGTCATGACGATCACGTGAGATCGCGTTGCGGCTGTGTGAATAACCGTGACGATGTCCTGCCGTTCATCGCCAACGACCGATTTGAATCGAACGGCGATCCCAAGTTTTCCGAGTTCATCGGCGAGGAAGAGAGAGTTGGAGTCGGATCGGCCCCCGATCAGCAGTTCAGTGCCGATGGCGATGGTTTCTGCGGCAAACTGGTTCATCTGGTTTGTTTTGTTTATCTGGTTGCTTTGGTTCATCTTATTAGTTTCGTTCAACCAAACAAACAAGACAAACCAAATAAACCAAATAACAATCTTTGTATGCTATTGGATCTCGCTAAAATCTAAGGAGAAACTCGACTCTCCTCCAGTCCCAGGATACACAGTAATCGATGTCTTAGCCTTCGGATCGAAGTCGGCATAGTTGAACGACGCCACGACCTTCGCCTTGAACCGAGGACTCTTCGGCCACACGACGCTGCGATTGGCTCGCGCATCGAATCGCACTATTGCGGGATTGATCGTCTTCTCGCCCTGATTGAGCACCATGTAACTGTCCACCGCAAAATTCGGCGTGTGACCGAAGATGGCAATGCTGATGAGCATCGTGTTGCCTTCCAGCACTTGCGTCACATCGGCCTCGTTCGGCTGAAGCCCCCGCAGAACCATATGCGTGGCCATCACCGATAGGGCTCCTATTTTTGTGATCAAAAATCCCTGAGGTTGGACCTCGTCTGCCACTCCAAACCGCACATAAAAGCTATCCGGAGACCGCCCCTTCTGTGCCGCGGCTTTCCCCTGATCGAGTGCGGTCTGAATCTGCTGCGCGGCAGGATTTACCTCGATGGCATGGGCCGACAGGTGAGGAAGGCAGCTCAACGCGGCAACGCACAGCAGCATGGTCCTCTGTTTAGCCCTCATAATTCACGAAGACTTCTATTGCAGTTGATCTGTCACAGTTGCTGCCGGTTCCGACAATTGAACATTCAACATTTATCATTCAACATTCCCAATGCACCCCACATGAACATGCCAGTACCAGAACACTTTTCTCCTGTCAACGAACGACCCAACATTCTTCTGCCCGTTGACAAGAACAATGGTGTAGTGATAAAAAATCGAGCCGCGCTAAGCTAGAATTATTCACACATGCGGTCGTGAACGCGCGTTCCTCGTGATGCGTGTATTCACGCGAGACTTGTGAGAAAAGCGGGACGGACCGGAGTTTTGATCGTCACGAGTCGTGCCTGTCACGCACAGTTCCCCAAAAGGTTATAACGGAGGAGTTTCGATGTCGACCCCTGAACCGACCCCAGCGCCCCAAGCACCGAGACGCCAATATGTGAACTTCGCCTTCTATAAAATCGACCCGGCCTGGCGGCGCCTCCCCGAGAGTGAACGCACGAAAGGAAAGCAGGAGTTCCTCCGTGCGGTCGAAGAGTACACCGGCAAGGTTCTGGTGGTGGCCTACTCCTCGGTCGGCATCAGAGGCGATTGCGACATCATGCTCTGGCGTATCAGCTACGAGCTGGAACTGTTCCAAGACATGACCACGAAGATCTTGGCCTCGGGCTTGGGACAGTACCTGACCACGCCCTACTCCTATCTCGCGATCACCAAGCGGTCGGTCTACGTGGATCATCACACGCACGAAAATCAAGAGAGCAAGCGTCTCACCGTCGTGCCAGGCAAAGCCAAGTATATTTTCGTCTACCCATTCCTCAAGACGCGCGACTGGTTCCTGCTCACGAAAGCGGCGCGG
>JANNXZ010000164.1:0-3394 GCA_031409835.1 Nitrospirota bacterium | reverse complement strand
GAGATAGCCCGTGTCGTCTTCGAGCGCAATGTGCATCGCATCTTGTCCGATCGCAACGGTGGGATCGAGGCCGGCTACCGCTTCCGGATAGCAGCGTCCAATCACCTGGAACCCCTGATAGTGCTGGTGAAGGAGGAACACAATGAAGACTGCCTGGGTATCTGGGCGGAACCGGTCGGTCGGTTTCACCGGCACGATTTCGTGCGTGCGGTGAAGGCCCAGCACCTCGTCGAATCCTTCCGCTGTCGTAATGGTGCGAAACAGGCCTTGCGGCGGCGCGTCGAAGTCGTAGGGGGCGATGTCTTGGGCGCGGTTCTGAAAATCGGGGATGGGGGCATTCTTGGTGATCGGCAGCTCCGCCGCCAGGGCCGTGGTTCCCGCAAGGCGGCAGAAGACGATGAGCAGTGTGATGAAAAGAGTAGGCACGATGGTTTTCGTACACTGGTTGATGGGAGCTGTCAAGTTAGCGCGCTTTGGCCAGAGGCAGGGGGCGAGAGGTACGGAAGGGACGGTTGCGACTAAATTTCCGGTTCTGTTAGAATCCGCCTCCTTAAAGCTGGAAGCGAGAAGGGCTGGACGCGCGGGACAAGCGCGACGCAGGAAGCAAACGAGTCCCGCCTCTCTCGCATGTCTTGCTCGCTCCAGCCGGGAATTTTATGTTACAGGACGCAGACGCCTTACCCCAGCTCATTGGCGACTATAAGCCGGTTGATCAGTGGCAAGTCCACATCAATCGGCTCTTCTATCGTTTCCGGGGCGATCAGGTCCGCAGCTTCTACCAAACGTTTGCCTCTGCCGACTATCGGCTCGCCCATGCGCTCGCAGCAGACTATTTCGAAAAAGTCGTAAAGCGCGATGCTACGCGAGCGGCGAAATCTCAGCACTCAGCACTCAGCACTCAGTCTTTGACCGTTATGGAGCTCGGTCCGGGCAACGGCAATCTTGCCGCCTGTTTCTTGAGCCATCTCAAGATTCTCGATAAAGATGGACGGGTGTATCCCCGCATTCGCTATGTGCTGGTCGATTGGGAACAAGCCGTGCTCGATGCAGCCATGGCTCATCCGGAACTCGCGTCCCATCGCAACCGGGTCGAGACGCATCGGGGGACCGTGGATCGACTCGATGGTAGAGAAGACGGTAGCGTCGATCGCATGATCTGCAATGAACTGTGGAACGATCTCTCGACGAAACTGCTGTCGCGCCAGGGGGGCGACATTGAAGAAGAGTTCATGCGACCGAACGTGAGCGAAGCCGCTCATGCGAAAACTTCCGACTGGGCGGCTTTTGTCAGGGCGTTCGGCAGCATGGACATAGAGACGCTCAAGGGTTTTCCACCGTTTCTCGATGAGCTGGTGTGGGAGCGTGAGTATCGGGCAGTCGAATGGAAAGAGGTCTCCTACCGGAAGACCATCACGGACTTTCTCAAACGTATCGATGAGCACGTGCTGGTTCCCGTCAATCTGGGAGCGTATGCCACGATCAAGGAAGCCAAGCGTCTGTTGGCCTCTGATGCGATTGGGTTCAGCAGTTTCGATGCAGGCACAGCGGATATGAATGTGCTGAACGATCCGGAGAAGCCTTGCTATGGCCAATTTGGTGGGCAACAGAGTTTCATGGTCAACTTTGCATTAGTCGAAGCGATTGCCAAGCAGTTGGATGCCGGCACGATGACTATAGAAAGCCAGCGTGAGTTCGTAGGGCGCAGCTTGGGAACCAACGTCTTGACCCTCATGGATCTCATCGCCACCCATCCTTCCGCCGGTACAAGAATGGCGCCGTGGGAACAGGACCGTTTGATGCTCAAGACCCTCCGCGCCCTGAACGAAACCTATCGGAGCCCCTATGCGCGCCATCTGGATTTCCCTATTCCGTTGGAGATGCCGACGGAGGAGCGTGAATCGCTCCAGGCTCTTGTGCGCTCCCTCACGCCGACAGGCATTCCGGACACCGTCGCCTACCTCACGGAGGAAGAGTTGACCCTGGCCTCGAAGGATCTCGAAGACATCGGCTACGACCCTCACTCCTTCATGATCGCCTTGACCGCACCCCCGAGCCCTGTGGATTACTGTCACTCCTTTATCCAACCGCGCTGATTAGTTCAGGCCTTAGGACCCGATTGTCGAATTTCTCTGCTTGACTCAGTTCTTGTCCTTCCTATACCCTTTGAATCCTTATCCTTGTAAGAGGATAGGCTCCATCGAGTATTTGTTTCAACGCCGCCGGGCGAGTGGGTATGGGTGGAGCAAAAAGAGAAAGCAGGTGATTGATGTTTGGATCGTTTGGATGGATGGAATTGACGCTGATCCTGGTCATTGTCTTGATCATTTTCGGCGCCGGCAAGATTCCGCAATTGGGTGAGGGGCTTGGGAAGGCTATAAAAGGATTTAAGAAGAGCGTCAACGAGGCCGATGCCATTGATGTGACGCCTCCTCCGTCCGAGGCGCCGCCGCCTCAGGTCGCGCAATCGCAGACCGTCCCCCCGGCGACAGCGCCGGCACAATCGGAGAAGCAGGTCAAGCAAGGGTAGAAACGCAGTGAACAGTGATGAGTGATGCGTGATGAGAGAAGGATCTGAAAAGCAATCACCGATCACCCATCACCGATCACTCATCACTGGGTTGCAACATGTTCGGATTGGGCATCGGCGAAGTTCTCATTATTTTAGTGATTGCATTCTTGCTGTTTGGCCCCAAGCAGCTGCCTGAAGTCGCTCGCCAGATTGGGAAAGCGGTGAAGGGGTTCAAGGCCACGGCGGATGATTTGCGGAAGTCGGTCGAGCCGGAACTCAACATGATTCAGCAGGAAGTGAAGGCGGTCGAGCAGGACTTTCAGGCCTCGATCAAAGACGCGGAAGAGCAGATCAACGCCGTGACGACGTTAGAAGAGAAACAGGCTGATTCAAAGGGGTCGGCCAACCAGGCGTGACGATCGCGAGAGAAACGAAAAGGCGAGATGAGTAAGTTTTTGCCACTAGGCCGTCGACCGTCAGTCCTACCTTCGTTGTAGTCTTCTCGACTAACCGCGCAACTACCTCGTGATTCACACACGGCTACCATTTTCAATTGACCGAAGCATCACATGAGAGGTATCAGACGAGCAGGCTGGGCCTCTTCCGGCAACCGGTAGAACCCGCTCGGCCCACCGGGGCGCACTGACACATCTGCTCGATCCGCAACCCGCCTTGCTTCGACATCACGACCAGAACCTGGGATAGATGCCCGCGCTGTCGCTCTGCTGGCGTCGCGCCTCGACTTGTTGCTAGGCCGCTGTGAACAATCCACCCCCAAGACCTTCTCGACCGACACCCGCTTGAGTTGGCTGACCTCTTTCCGGAGCGTCGCCTCGTGCGCATTCGCTGGCGCTTTCCCACCTGCGGTCCAGCGGCTCCAGTTTC
>JANNXZ010000163.1:0-1956 GCA_031409835.1 Nitrospirota bacterium | reverse complement strand
CCCAAGTTTTTGCTGGGGAAAAAACTAAAGCACCCGGTGTCTCCGAGTACCCCGGCACGTGTGTTTCCCTGTGCAGCGCCAATGGCTTGGCACGCATCCTCAATAACGTAAATCTTCTTCCGCTTTGCAATCTCGTTGATCGCACCCATATCTGCACATTGCCCAAAGAGGTGCACGGGAATGATGGCTTTTGTGCGAGGAGTGACCGCTTTCTCAATTTGTGATGGATCGATATTAAATGTATCAGGCTGAACATCCACTAACACCGGCTTCGCGCCCAATCGTGAGATCGCACTCACCGTGGCAAAAAACGTGAACGGACTGGTGATCACCTCATCGCCGGCCTTCACTCCCATGGCCATGAGGGAGAGCAACAGTGCATCGCTCCCGGAGGCGCAACCGATCGCATAGCGAGACCCGATGTACCGGGCAACGGATTCCTCGAATGCCACGACGCGTGGCCCCAAGATAAATCCCTGCTCGTCACAGACAGTCTGGACCTCCGCCATGATCTCTGCACGGAGGGGCAGGAACTGAGCTTTCAGATCGAGCAATGGCACGTTCATCGAAGTGGACCTCCAGTATGAATCTCAATAGCCGAATGACGAACAGGGTAGTCGTGATACTCCTTTCAATACCTGGCTCCTCGACATAATGCAAGTAGAGAATCGGCAGGATGCTGAAAAAGCCCGCCAGCAGAAGAAGACCGTTATTTGGTTTATTTGGTTTGTCTCGTTTGTTTGGTTAAGCCAGACAGACCAGATGAACCAGATAAACAAAACAAACCAGTTTGAGCATCCTGCGCACGGTGGCCCGCCTCGTTTGGCTCCTCCGAAGTTTCGTCACGAAGCTTCAAGGAAATTGCGGGCTAGCGGAAGTCTCGCCGATGAAAAATAAGGCTGGCTGTGAAGAGGAGCACTGCCGTATACGTCGCTCCGTAGGCGACAATCAACATCAGATCCGAACCGCTGACTTCCAGGTGATGCACGACATGTCCCTTCAAGTTGAATCGCTCGAGGTTGGGCAAGAGATAATAGATTCCGTCCAAGACCCCACGGCTAAGATCGTCCATCTTCGCCCCGAACGTTTTGAGGTCGGCCGTAAGGTGTCCAATCACATACATCGCCAGCGTAAAGATGGCACTTAAGGTGGCACTGGTAAACGTGGAAAACAGCAGGGCAACCGCCGTGATCACCATAAACTCGACGAAAATCAGCGCCAGCGCCTTGAAGAGCATCCCTTCGATGGGAACATCTTGAGCATAGAGCACCACTAACAGGCCCAGCGCCATGACGACCGTATTGACGAATAGGGTGATCGTGAGGCCCAGATACTTTCCGAGCAGAAATTCGTATCGCGCCACCGGCTTGGACACGATCGTGTAGATGGTCTTCTTCTCGATCTCCTTGCTCACCAGCCCGATCCCGACAAAAATGGCAATCAAGACCCCGAAGAAATTGATGCTCCCTAGCCCAACATCCAGGATGAGACGGTGGAATTCTCCCAAGGTTAACCGTGACAGGATCACAGAACTGCCGATCATGAGCAGCGCAAAGACCAGCAGATTGTAGAGCAGCTTATCTCGCAAGTTTTCCCGGAATGTATTCAGCCCGATCGACAAGATTTTCATGCGCGATTCTCCGTAGGACTCCGATGTCCCTCGACCTCCCGGATGAAGAGGTCCTCCAACGACCCTTTCTGAGGAGTGAGCGACACCAGACAAGCCTTCGCCGCGCGGATAATGTCCAGCGCATCCCCCACTTGTTGCTGGCTCTTCAACACCACCAGCATCCGATCCCCTTGCATCACCACTTTGTCAGTCAGTGGGCGTAAATGATTCAACCCTTCGGGAGACAGACGATCCACGATCAGTTCCACTTGGTGGTTCGCCCCTTGATCCAGCAAATCGGTCACCCGGCCACAGGCCACGAGACGCCCCTTCAGGATCATCGCGAC
>JANNXZ010000162.1:0-2992 GCA_031409835.1 Nitrospirota bacterium | reverse complement strand
TCATTCACCATGAGCCGCCAGGCCCGTTCCAGAAACCGCGTGACCCCTTCTACACCCCTTGTACTCCAGGGTTTCACAGCCTCCAGCGGGCCCATGAACATTTCATAGAGCCGTACCGCGTCGGCCCCGAACTGATCCATGATCTCGTCGGGGTTGACGACGTTGCCCCGGGATTTCGACATCTTCTGGTTGTCTTCTCCCAGCACCATCCCCTGATGCACCAGTTTCTTGAACGGCTCCGGTGTACTGACTATTCCAATGTCGTATAGAACTTTGTGCCAAAATCGCGCATAGAGCAAATGCAGCACGGCATGTTCGCTGCCGCCGATGTACAGATCCACCGGCATCCAATAACGCTCCTGTGCCGGATCGACGAGCTGGTCCTGATTCTTCGGATCGATAAATCGCAGATAATACCAGCAGGAACCGGCCCACTGAGGCATCGTGTTGGTTTCACGGCGCGCCGGCACCCCGCTGCTCGGGTCGGTGGTCGTCAGCCAGTCGGTTAAATTTGCGAGCGGGCTTTCGCCGTTCCCGGACGGTTTGAAGTTGCTGGTCTCCGGCAACAGCAGCGGCAGCTGCTCTTCCGGGAGCGGAATGGCTTGGCCATCGACCCACACAATCGGAAAGGGTTCGCCCCAATACCGCTGACGGGCAAACAGCCAGTCCCGCAACTTGTAGTTCACGGCCTTGCGGCCCTTGCCCTGCGATTCTAACCAGGCCGTAATTTTTGGAATCGCGTCATCTGGTGTCAGCCCATCGATGGTAAAGCTTCTGTCCGGCGTCGTGGAATTGACGACGATCCCCTTGTCCGTCGCAACGAAGGCCTCTTGTTCAACCTGACCGCCTGCGATCACTTCTCGGATTGGCAAACCATAGGTCTTCGCAAATGCCCAGTCGCGCTCGTCGTGCGCAGGCACAGCCATGATGGCCCCGGTCCCATAGCCCATCAACACGTAATCGGCAATCCAGATGGGCAGGGGTTCCTTGTTCACCGGATTCATCGCATAGCCGCCAGTGAAGACTCCGGTCTTTTCCTTTTCGAGTTCCTGCCGTTGGAGATCGCTTTTTCTTGCTGCCGACTCGCGATAGGCGGTGACCTCGATGCGACGATCGGCAGTCGTGACAACCGCCACTAACGGATGCTCAGGCGCCAGCACCATATAGGTCGCACCGAACAAGGTATCAGGCCTCGTCGTAAAGATCCGAACCATGCCAGGGGCACCGGCTAGATCGAACTCGACTTCCGCACCGATCGATCGGCCGATCCAATTCTTTTGCATCTCCAATGTGCTCGTCGGCCATTCGACCAGCTTTAAATCTTCGAGGAGCCGATCGGCATAGGCCGTGATCTTCAACACCCATTGGCGCATCGGCTTGCGCACCACATCGAACCCGCCGACTTCACTCTTCCCATCGATAATTTCTTCATTGGCGAGCACCGTCCCCAGAGCAGGGCACCAGTTCACCGGCACTTCCGCCACATAGGCCAATCCACGCTCGAACAGCTTCAAGAAGATCCACTGCGTCCAGCGATAATAACCGGGGTCGATCGTGCTGATCTCACGTTCCCAGTCGTAGGACAGACCGACACGTTTCATCTGACGTTTGAAGGTTGCGATGTTCTCGGCTGTCGTGACAACCGGATGGATTCCGGTCTTCACCGCATACTGTTCGGCAGGGAGCCCGAACGCGTCCCACCCCATCGGATGCAGTACATTGAAGCCCCTCATGCGTTTGTAGCGGGAGACGATGTCGGTCGCGGTATAGCCTTCAAGATGGCCGACGTGGAGGCCAGAGCCTGATGGATAGGGAAACATGTCGAGGCAGTAGAATTTTGGCTTGGCCCGGTCGTCAGCGACACGGAATGTCCGGTGCTGTTCCCAGTAGTCCTGCCACTTCACTTCAAGCGCGTGGTGATCGTAGGTCTTGCTCATGCTGGCACTGCGTCTCTCTCGTCTCGAAAAAGTCGATGGACTCTAACATAGACCAGTGGGAGCAACAAGAATCGACGATGGGGGGCACACGTCTGAAACAAGCTCGGTCTGTCTGGTTCATCTGGTTTCTCTGGTCTATCTGGTTTGTTTCGTTTATTTCGTTGATCTGGTTCAACCAAATAAACAAGACAAACCAAATGAACCAAATGAACAAGAGAGACTGGCGGACATTTTCAGCATCCTACTAAATCGCAGGCCGCCCGTTGAGGAGTGAAGAAAATCCAGTGACTGAGACAAACTGAGTGAGCGGGGCGGGAGGCAGTTGAGAGCTCGACTTGGCGCTATGAATGAGATGGGCGACGCCGAATTGTTGTGCCGCAATCAGGCAGCCTTCGTCATCATCCATGAAGAGAGACCTTGCCGGGTCGAATCCCAGTAGTCGCGCACAATTGGGCCAATACTCCGGGCGCATTTTTAGATACCCCACTTCAAACGCATTCACGATGCGACCCACATGCCGATCGAGCCCAGTCTTGGCGACTTTCACCGACACACCTGCCTCGTGCGCATTCGTCACAATCGTCACGCGCTTCCCAAGCTGGCGAAGGTAGCGCAAGAAATCTTCTGCTCCCGGCAGGAACCCGATCATGTGATCCAACTCACGATGCAACGCCACGACATCGATTCCCACCCGCTGCGTCCAATAATGCAGATCGGTCCAGGCCAATTCGCCTTCGACCGAGCGATACATCGCCATCAGCCGGTTGCGCGAGTCCTCGAAGGTGAGGCTGTGAAGCGCCGCATAACGACGCGGTAATTCTTCTTCGAAAAAGAAATTGTCGAAATGGCGGTCGAGCAGCGTTCCATCCATATCGAGCAAGACATCGTCGATCTCGTTCCAATTGAGGAGGTGCTGAGGAGTGAGTGCTGTGTGCTGTGTCATTGGGAAAGTATATCGGAGGTCGACCGAGAAGACGAGCTGGTTGTGTTTGCCAAAATTCTTATGTTACGGTCGAGACACGATTCCCCATGCCACGCACCAAAAACACACCCAC
>JANNXZ010000161.1:0-2178 GCA_031409835.1 Nitrospirota bacterium | reverse complement strand
GTTGCGCTGGCGCTGAAGGCAAAGAAGACCGTGATATTGTTGGGAGCCGACAAAGCCGGGGTGGGCCTGTTCAAAAATCTCGCGCCGCATCTCGTCCATGCCGCTGCCTCGCCGGAAGAGGCGGTCAAGCTGATAGGGGATCTGCTTTAGCAGGGTGCTGAAACAAGCCACCAGCTTCGTTCTCGCATCGTTCGGATCCTCAACGTACCCCAGAGGGTACGTCTCCGGTCCTCACTCGCTGCGGTCTTGCTGGATGGCCTGTTTGAGCACCCTGCCGGAGCTTCTGTTATTGCACACGTGCGGATCCTCCAAACCCTCGAATGCCCATAGAGTTTTTCTGTAGCCCGCTAGTGTTTCCGCGTAATGGTTCCTGATTCTCCCTTTGAAAATATCCGAGAAGTCCGCGCCCTCGAAAACCTGCGCCAGCTCGTGGGTAGAGGCAACAGTTCCCAAACGTCCATTTCGAGCACATTAGGCCATAGTAAGCACTGTGGCATATC
Organism: Nitrospirota bacterium; assembly: GCA_031409835.1. Taxonomy (GTDB): domain Bacteria; phylum Nitrospirota; class Nitrospiria; order Nitrospirales; family Nitrospiraceae; genus Palsa-1315. The sequence goes on along the minus strand of JANNXZ010000161.1, from coordinate 1,678 downwards.
TGCAATTTTCCCTGTGCCATCAGCACGTTAGTGGTGACTCACTTCGGCATGGATCTTGAGACCTTGCAGGCTTCTATGAAGGTTGTCTTGTGCGCAGGGATGTAGTCATTCACCATGGCCACCAATACCACAAAGAGTGGATCGGTCTGTTCACGTCTGCTGCGCACCACCGTTTGTGCGCTGGTGATGCTGTGTCTGCTGATCGCCGCGGTCCCCACGCCGACGCGGCCTGACTACGACGGCGCCTACCCTCGGTATTCTAAACAGGAAATCCGTCGGGCCATCGAGTGGTACGCCAAGAAGTATCGTCTCGATCCTGCCATGCTGCGCGCGGTCATCAAGACCGAATCAGATTTTCGCCAGCATGCCGTGTCTCCCAAGGGTGCGGTTGGCTTGATGCAGCTGACGCCGGCTACTGCGGCTACACTGCGCGTGAGCGACTCCTACGATTCCGTCCAGAATATCCGCGGAGGCGCTAAGCAGCTGCGGCACCTGCTGAACCTCTATCAAGGTGAACTTCCCTTGGCCTTGGCGGCCTATAACGCCGGGGTCCACCGGGTCAAAGACCACAAAGTTCCGCGCATTCGAGAAACCCGCGTCTACGTGAGGAAAGTACTCCGGCACTATGAGGTGTTCCGTTCTCACCCACCACAGCCTCCTCCCAAGAACGAAAAGAAGTAAGAGCGGGGCGCTAACCAGGTCGAATGTCCATCCTGACGCATACAAAGCAGGCTACTGTTCACGGCATATTTTTCCCCGTCAGTTCTTCCGCATTGCTGACGTCTTGAGATTCAGAATCCTCGCTAGCGGAGGTTCTTGGTGACAAGTGGGTCGTGACACGGAGGGATGGTACGAGGAGGGTACCTTTTCACGCGATAGAAATAAGGAAAGACAGCTGGAGCGGAGGAAGGATCTAGGTTAGCCGTTTCTTAGAGCTTGGCCTTCATAATGATAGCCCGTACTCGTTCTCGTTGGGCCGGTCTGATTCCCGTCAATTCGAGACCGAACTTTTCGCCGTTGACCCACCGCACCAAGGCCTCGTCGATACGTAGCGGCCATTTCTGGTCGTCAAGAAACAGGGATAGACGGAGCACCATGCCGATCTGCACCTGGGTAAGGGACGACGCCTGACAGCCGTTCGTGGAGAGATCGAGAACCGTCGCTTCGCCTTCGAAGTCATCTTCTCCAAAAAAGAATAGACGGCAATTCAGGCTGAGACGGCGGCCCCGCCGTTCCGCCATCGCGGCCTCGTGGTCAGAATTCGAAGCGCGGAAGGATTTGGGGTCCTGCGCATTCACGAATGACGACCTTTCCCTCTATCACCTAGAGAAGAAATACCTCGACCGTGAAACTACTCTGCCGAACGAGTTGTCAGCTTGGCCAACAGAGCCCTGATCGCAATAATATATCCAATTGGTTGAAGTCTGTAACTAGAAACTCGTAATCCATACGGATATTAGAATCTGTCTTTCCATAATAGTCTCTGCGAAAAGAAAGGCTTGACCTCTCTGGAACCGGTCTGCGACAAGAGAGGCTCTTTGATCTAGGAGGGGTGCGGCGATGGAACGACACGTCAACCAACGAATGGCCGAGTTGGCCCATTCGGAGATTCGAGCGATGACCCAAGCCTGTGTCCAGGCGAAGGGTCTCAACATGGCACAAGGGGTTTGCGACACGC
>JANNXZ010000160.1:0-15643 GCA_031409835.1 Nitrospirota bacterium | reverse complement strand
GCGCCCGGTCACGCCGAGGCCGGATCATCCGTGGCGTCAACGCCTACGACCGGAGCGACGAACACAGGCGACGGGGGCGGGAACCTAAACCGGACATTTCTATTTGGGGAGGAAGAGGACATTTCTACTTGGGCTTGACATTGGAAGAGGCTTTGGCTTGACTTGCCGTTCAACGCTTTGTTAGCATCCGCACGCGGGGTGGAGCAGCCCGGTAGCTCGTTGGGCTCATAACCCAAAGGTCGAAGGTTCAAATCCTTCCCCCGCAACCACGTGATTTACGCCCCAACCACCAGTCTCAACAGCCCCTCATAGTGCCCCATGAACACGGCCTTCCTGGCTCCCTGTGAGGCCCCGATGCCCTTCACGTACCGTCGCGTCCACGTGCTTGTGCCGTCACAGACCCTCCTGGCACCAAGTTAACCAACATACTTCCGAGGTACTTCCTTTAGGTCTGTCGCTGGCCGAGGCCTGCGCTATCCTTTGTCCATGAGCGATGAGTGCCACGGCCTACACCAAGGAGGACGATCATGACCTGTTCACGCTGCTGCGGTTTCATGGTAGAAGACCAATTGTTCGACTTTGAGGGCGCCTATAGACAGATGTGGGCGACGAGCTTGCGGTGTGTGAACTGCGGTCATGTCCAGGACTCCGTGATCGAACAGCATCGCCTGGTCCGACCGGAGCAGGTCTTGGTGCTTTCAAGTGGTGAGCCGGACTATCAAGATGACGACGTCAATCTTGGAATAGCATCCATCGTCAGACGGGCAGCCTGACTCACCCTGATGCTGTTTGCTAGAGGAACCGTTCAGTGAATCACGAAGACACGAATGGTGGGTAAGGAGATACTTCCATGGCACGAATACTCATCATTGATGATCAGGAATCCATGCGCACGCTACTCCGGCTCGTGCTTGAAGGCGATGGCCACGAAGTGCTCGAAGCGGCTAATGGCCGTCTGGGACTTGCGGTGTATCAACAGCAATCCGCGGACTTAATCATCACGGATATTCTCATGCCGGAGATGAACGGCCTCGAACTGATGTTGGAGTTGACCCGGAGCTTTCTCAACGTGAAAGTCATTGTGATGACCGGTGATCTCGCGGGGACGGAGAGGCTCGACAAGGCCAAACTGTTGGGTGCGTGTCAGACATTTCAAAAGCCCTTTGACATGAAAGAATTGCTCCGTGCCGTGCGCTACAATTTGGCGCATTAGTTGGCACGGATGGCAAAGACGTTGTGATCCTCCTCGCAGCATCGCGTCCTCTAGGCACCACGCGTGTTTGTCCCGCAGGCGCTGCATTGTGCGTTTGCCGTGCATGCCAGCAACGCTCTCGACTCTCTGCCGACAGTGCGCATCCCCAATAGGCGGGTAGGTCAGAGTAAAAGCGGGTAACTACCTATGGGCCTTGTTCGTCGCTCCTAGCGAGGGGATTCACGCCGCCAACGCGATCGTCACCGAGGGGTTAAATCGTGAGCGAATCGAACCCCCACAACCAACCGCTTCATTCGAACTGATCCACCGCTCGGAAGCCTCAAGTATCTTCAAGTTCTCAATCGTATTTTGCCTACGAGAACGTAATAGAAAACATGGTAAACAATTGACGGAAAACTACACAGTGATATAGTTGGCGAGGAGTTGGCGCAAGGCGTGGAGATGTTATGCATTTCGTTCGTATTGGCAAGAAAGCTTTAAACCTCGATAGCGTGAGCTACTGCGAAGCACAGATTTGGCAAGATGAGATGTCGCTCAAGGTTTATTTTGCCGGATCCGCGAACAATACCCCGCTGGTATTCGCCGAAAACGACGCCAAAGAACTCTGGAAGTACTTGGATTACGTCGCTGAAAAACCCGTCTAAGGCCTTCACTTCCTCAACTCTCGGACTGTACGGTTCGTTTCGCTTGTTGCCCCCTAAATGCTTGGGATACTTGTCTCTTCGGATGGATCCCTACTCTGAGCAATGCTTCCCAAGAGCCACACGAGATTAAAGGCGAGCGATTAGTACGGTCGGCTTGCGTGCGTAGATGGGGCAGCAGTTACAACCGGCATGATCCAGCCGTCCTTCTTGTATCCACGATAGTAGATGAGCACTTTTTTTACATAATCCTGTGTTTCCTTGTAGGGAGGGACCTTCCCATATTGATCAACCGTGTGTTCGCCTGCGTTATAGGCAGCCAAGGCCAACCGGATGTTTCCGTGGAACCGATTCAGGAGGTACCGCAGGTGCTTAGCCCCACCGGTGATGTTGTCGTTCGCGTCGTAGAGATTACGCACGCCGTGGCGGATGGCGGTTTCCGGAATCAGCTGCATGAGCCCTACCGCTCCCGCCCTCGAGATTACAGTCGGATTAAAAGAAGATTCGGCCTTCATGACCGCAAGGAGCAAAGCCGGTTGAACGTGGTGCTGCTGAGACGCACGGATGACTGCTTGCTCAAGTTCCAGATTCGCCACACCACTGTGATACCGTACCTTGCGGCGAACTACGGTGACAGCCTCATCTGTCGGAACATTCCCATGGTTTACCAGTCCTGCGGGACCGATGTATCCATAGGCATGCACATCTGAGAGAACAGAAGGTTCCCAAGCTGCCGTTAGTATTAAAAAACACAAGCAGTAAATATGGCGGAGCCCTTGTGGCTGAATATTCGGTGCTTCAAGTCAGCATAATAAGGTTTGTTGTGATACTCGACTCTATTCATCTCTGTTTCCTCCCCATCCGGAAACCTGTGCAACCCCGCAGCGTATCTTACATGTGCTTGGGAGTTGACCCTGTATCATGACGCTGTAAGCGCAGGTTCTATGCCTTCTTGAATGGAGGACAAACAGGCTATCTATCTAATTATTACAATGATATGTGGCTGCCTGTGACTCCAGCTTTCGTAGGGGGACTAGAGTGGGTGCGTCCCGTATTTTAGCTCTCCTTGCCGCACTTTGCGGTTCGTTGGGAGCTCCCAATCTCTCCTATGCCAAATCCCTCGAAAGAGGGGCTCTCTCGTGTGATGAAGGAGACTGTGGTACTCTATGACCTCCTAATTGTCTGATCGAAAAGGAGCCGACAGCCATGACGAAGCTTCGGTATTGCGAACGAGTCCACACGCACTTCCCTGTGATGTTTGCAGGTGAGACTTATGTGGGGGAGGGAACCGTGCTCAACGTGTCTGTCCCCGGTTGCGCCGTCCACAGCCGAAAACGAGTACAGCCAGGCTCCTATCTTGAGATGAGAATGCTCGTCCCTGACACCACGTCTCCACTTCGAGTCGGATTAGCCAAAGTACGTTGGTGTGAGGGGCGACAGTTCGGTGTCGAATTTATTCAAATGCCCGGTGAAGACCAAGTCCGCTTAGGCCGGCTTGTCAAAAGCGAAATCCCTCTTATGGTGCCATCTCGATCCAGAGCGCGTGGCCAGGGGCACATTTCTGATAACAATCAAATCGCTAGTGAGGGTGAAGGCGGATGACCAAAGGTCTCTTGCTCTTGATGACGCTGCTCCTGGCAGGCTGCGCTGAGTCCTATACCGTATTCCATAGCCAAACGGGCAACCCGATCATCCTGGGTCGCCGCGCATATTCCTACGAAGGCTGTCTCTCCACAATGCGTGAGGAGGCTGCTCGACTTGGAGTTTCGATGAGCACGGTTCAAGTGAAAGGCTCTTGGGAAGGTCGGTCCCTCCTCTGGCCCTTTGAGCCAGGGTACGCCTGCGAAGGGACCATCGGCTCCGAACGTCTCCCGCGCGGAATCTATCCGAACGTTCCACCTCTCTTGCCACAAGGGTAGCCATCGCCTACTTCCTGCTCTTTTTGGCTTCGTCTGCATGCCGAAGACCAAGGAGAGACCTCTCTTTATCAATTTCCCCGAGAGTTCTGTTGACACCACCATTGCTGGCGCAGTATTAATCAAACAATACCACCAGATGTATCTATTGGGTGCCCCTGTTGGGAGCTACTCCGCGGTTTTTGCCAAAGGCCTGACATGGAAAGGAGGTGGCTTGGGTCGGTCTTGCTGGGTTACTCGTATTTCAAAGGCCGATAACAGAAAATTGCAACGGAATTTGACTGAAATTATTTCGTCGTCCGCCATCCACTATCCGAAATAAACTGCTTCACAAGGAGTTGTAATGGAAGACTTGGTTATTGAAGAAGAAGGCGCCTCATCCGCACTAAAAATTACGCTCGGTGATTTTCTCGTCTTCATCAATTGGATGAATCAAACTGAAAAATCTCTCGATCGCGCTGAAACCTTGCCGCCTCTCCCTGACTTGGATTCCGGCAAGGTCAAAGGCTGGATCCAACTCGTCCAACGGCTTGAGGAACGCTTCCGCCGGAGTGAAGAAAAGAAACTGGCTCTCGAAGCGAATGTGATCGCACAGGAAGCACAGTTGGGACAACTCTTGTCGCACTTGCATGCGAATATCGCCTCACTCTACGACAATCTCGGACAATCGAAAAAAGCCGAAGAGGTTCGCCGCCGAGCTGAAGCACTCCATGTAGGTTAAGTCAGGTTGCCCGCATTCCACGTCCGCCGTGTTCCCTTGACCACTCTTACGTAGCGATTTCGATGACTGGCAGTTGCTTCAAGGGGTGGTCATGGTCTTCACAGGGGAGAGTGGAATTGTGATCCCTATGCCGTCACGCTTGTCCGTGGCGTGGGACTCTCTTTGAGTCTCACGCCTTTCCCTCACCGCATTGTCGCATTTTCTTTGTACTTCCTCGTCCCTTGGCTATAATCAATCTCTCATAGAAACCGGCCTCGTTACAGACAATCGGTCCAGACTTGGCAACGAGGAATCGACTCTGGGGTCCATGCGAGATCGAGGGTATCAGATGATCAAAGTGCTTCTCGTCGAAGACAACGACGTCGACGCTCAGCTCACGCAGGATCTCCTTGCTGAATGGAGCATGGAGGAATTCCAGGTTATCCGGGTAAAAACGTTGGGAGAGGGACTCACGCTTCTCAGCCATGAGCGGTTCGACGCAGTGCTCTTGGACTTGTCTCTCCCGGATGCGTTCGGTCTCCCGACAGTCAGACATGTCCATGCTACCAGTCCGACGATCCCGGTTGTCGTCCTCAGCGGCGTGAGCGACCAAAGCCTGGCGCTTCAAGCCGTCCAGCAGGGGGCGCAGGATTACCTCGTCAAAGGTCAGGGTCATCCCGAACTTTTAGCTCGCGCTGTTTGCTATGCCATTGAGCGGAAACGCTCTGAAGAACACCTGACCTACCTCGCACAGTACGATCACTTGACCGGACTGGTGAATCGTACCCTCTTTCGTGATCGGCTGGTTCAAGCCATGGCTCGAAGCAAGCGCATGCAACAACCGATTGGTCTCATGCTCCTCGATCTCGATCGATTCAAAGCGGTGAATGATACCTTCGGCCATGACATGGGCGACGAATTACTCAAGGCCGTATCTGAACGACTCAAGACCTGTGTGCGGGAGGTTGATACCGTGGCCCGGATGGGTGGGGACGAGTTTACGATTATTCTAGAAGGGGTCTCTTCCGAACAGAACATCCTTGTAGTGGCAAAACGCATTACGGAATCCATTGCCACGCCGTTCGAGTTAAAGGGGCACCACATCTCCATCGGTATCAGCATCGGAATTACGATCTATCCTCACGACGATCATCCTATCGACATGCTACTGAAGCATGCCGATACCGCTATGTATAGAGCGAAACAGCAAGGCGGCAGTGCGTTTCACCTGCACGAATCCTCTGGGACTCACTCGGCCAACCTCCTTCCCTAAGAGCATTACCGACGTTGCGGAATCAAGATCAGAGACGCCTTCTGACTCCTCGCCGACCTCGCCTTCCGTCTTCTACGCACTGATTTCCCAATCGCCGGCGCTCTCGATATTCAGGCGCATCACCGTCCGATGTCACCTAACGGCTGGTCTGTCACGATCAAGGTCCCGCGAGGATTGCTAGCAAGAATGTTTGAGGTATCGAGCGTCTCCCGACCAGGAGTGGTGTGGCAGTCGGGAGTCATCACCATCCCCCAGTGCTGATTATCGCTGCACGTATTGTCGACAAGGAGCGCTTCCGCGTGATGAAAGAGGAGAATCCCGCTCAGCATATTCTCCTGGCACCGGTTTCTGACGAGCTCCGGGTGGCTGCCAGGATCCCGCACCGCGATACCGAAATGGTGATTGCCTTTGCAGACATTGTCGGCGATCCTCGGCTGTGCCCCGGCAAACACAAAAATCCCCGATTCGCGATTACCACAGACTTCGTTCTCGGAAAATGTCGGCCGCGATTGCGGGCCATAAATCACTACACCGGACAGAATGCCCTCCGTGGCGCGGCACCGTGTCACAGTACAAGAGGAGTCGAGCAGATTCATCGCGGAATTCTGATCGCTTCCGACATAGCGAAACGTGATGCCGGAGATGCGACCGCTTGGGACCTGCTGGAGATAGAGGGGTCCCCCACGACGGGAAAATATCTGGACCTCATCTCGACCGGCTCCTACCAACTGAATCGGTCGCCCCGTGATAAATACTTTGTCTTCATAGATCCCGGGGCGAACAAATACCTGGTCATGCTCTCCGGCATCGAGCAGTGCCGCACTGGGTCGTGGGTACGAGTTACCGTCGTTCGCGTCGACGATCAAGGTCTTTCCGCCGAGTGGATTCGGCGGCGGATCAGTTATCATTTCTAATTCCCTTTATTGCACCGTTCTTGTTCATTTGGCCGGTCTGGTCTATCTCGTTGTTTGGTTGAGCATGCAACGCGATGAACTAAACAAACCAGATGAAGCAGATATACCAGACAGATCGAGCGGCATTATTTCGACCACAAGCACGTAAGTCAAGTTCCCCACAAAGCGTGTGCTGAAGCCACTTTGCCGATAGCAGGCGCTACTTTATCGTGCGGGGAGACTCCCGAACAGATCGTACAAATCTGTCGCGCAAGCAAGGGGAGTCATTCGGCGATTCCCGGCATCGAATGGCGCCAAGCTCGTGGATTCTCGTTGGTTTTAGCCATGCCTGGCGGCAACATAGTGGCACGGCGATTGCGTTATCACGAGAGAAAAGGTACCGAGACCTTGCCAGGCAGTATGGAGGCATTACAATGAAGACGCTAATGATCGTGCTCCAGGGAATAATTGCGGTATTGTTTTCTCTCAATCTCGCCGTCGGTGCCCCTTCCAACATGCAGGATTCGTCTCGACACCTCTATGATCGAGTGATGGAGGAGTACAAGCACAGAGATTACGAGGCAGCCTTGGCTGGTTTTCGATTCTTCCTCGAACTCCACGGGCATTCCTCTCTGGCAGCCAACGCGCAATATTGGGTGGGAGAATGTCAATACCGTTTAGGGCGCTACAAGGAAGCCCTGAAATCCTTCTACCACGTTGTCTCCTACTATCCCCTCAGTCCGAAGCTTTCCGCCTCTACCTTGAAGATCGGACAAACCTACACCAGGTTAAAGGATCACGAGAAAGCTCGTACGATGTACGAGCGAGTGATCGATGATTATCCCGAAAGCGCTGAAGCAGAGTTGGCACGGAAAGCCCTTGATGCGGCACCGATGCGGAATGAGGAACCAACCTCTCAACTGACCGGTAACAGCCCTTCCGACTAGTTCTACTTCAAGGACAGGCGGGGATGTGTCGGCAATATGCAGGGCCGTCATTCCTCATCGCCGACGCCAAATAGCTGCGCCAATTGAGGCACTGTATAGGACGTGTGGGGCTTCAATGTGATCAACGTGATACCGGCTGCCTGTAGGACAGACTGGATCTCCCGTCTCCGAGTGACCTCGTGCGGCTGAGGGGGCAAATCTTCCTCGATCAACACCACTTGCTCCGCAACCTTCGTTCCTGGGTGGACCAACACAAAATCGAGTTGCTTCAGCGCGATCTGTCTCAACACCTGTGACCGAGCCGTTCCTTCTGCCTCGACGCTGACAACCGACCAGAGCGGAACTCTCGCAAAGACAAGATAATGGTCTTCTACGGCCAACCGTATGAGATTGTAGAACAAGAGATCAGTATCAGTCAGTAGCGGTTGGGGACGTAACGTGACGTTGGGAGGAAGGACAAAGGGTTCTTTTCTGACCGACCCTGTGGTTGACGGGATCTTCAGCCGCCAAATCAGGAAAGCCAGGAGCGCGATGGCAAGGCCAATGAATAGGTTCTCCATCGTGCCGCTATCGACTAGGAAGAGATTCGCGCCAGCGAGGCCCGCTTGGGACAATGGTGCCAAGGAGCACGGGATGGTTCGCGCCTGTTACAGAAGGGATGTTGCCCCACTGTCCGGTCACGGTTTGATAGGCCAATAGTGCGAAGGCCACCGCCTCAAACACCTTACTGTCCCATCCTAGGGCTTCAAATGTGGTGACTGGAACAGGGGCGAAGACTGTTGCGAGATGGTTCATGATCGCACGATTACGGACGCCACCGCCGCCCACCACCACTTCATCGATCTCACCGCTGATCCACCGCCGCGAGGTTCCCACCGCCTTGGCCGTCCACATACTGCAGGTCGCCAGGAGGTCTTCGAGCGAGAGGTTGCGTTGTTGCTGGATGGCGATCAGCTCCTCGATGAGATCAGGACCGAATGCTTCACGTCCGGTTGATTTTGGCGGCCGCTTGGATAGAAAGGGATGCGCGAGGAGTTTGCCTAACAGTCGTGAATCGACCTGCCCCCTCATGGCTAGTTTTCCATCACGATCCATCAACAATCGCCCGTCGGTCACACGCACCATAAGACTATCCAGCACCATATTGGCCGGCCCCGTATCGAATGCCTGCACCGTGTTGAGGTGTCCACCTTTCGGCACGTATGTCACGTTGCTGATGCCCCCGAGATTCACCACTAACCGTGCGCGACGCGCATGCTTCAAGAGCAATGCATGTGCGGTTGGCGTCAACGGAGCCCCTTGACCGCCTGCGGCGATGTCACGTGAACGGAAATTGGCTACGGTGGTGATTCCCGTTCGTTCGGCAATGACTGTCGGCTCGGCGATCTGGAGGGTAGAACGAATGGCGCCGACTCCCGGCGCATGGATACCATGCGGAAGGTGATGCAGGGTTTGGCCATGAGAGCCGACCAATGCCACATCGCCCGGTTGAAGTTTCGCCTGTCGAATGACGTGCAGCGCCGCATTTGCAAACCATTCACCCAATAGCGCGTTGAGGTGACAGACCTCCGCGACCGTTCCCGAAACTGACGCGGAGAGAATGCGCTGCTGTAACGAGCGTGGATAGGCGAGCGTGTGTGCTGCCAGTGTCCGTGCTTTTAGGGAACGATCTCGCCCAGTAATGTCCACGAGTGCCGCATCGACACCATCGCCGGATGTTCCAGACATGAGTCCCACGATGTACATCCTTTGATTCCTCCGGTGATCGCCTCGCACGTGCGTTAGACCCGCTACGCTAATGGAACTACCCAGTGGGGTCAAGCAGGGAAACATCGTCACCGATCTCCCACCGTACGTGCAGATCGTTGCGTTGACAACGATAGAACCCGATGCTACCGTCCTCGCCCATGTTAAGCTTCCGTTCCGCACTCCTCCTCTGGGCTTTCTTCGTCAGCGGTGGCTTGTTTGTAGCACCCCTAGCCATTGCCGCCTTGCCTGACGAGCCCCTCAATATCGTCGTCACAATTCCTGTTCTCAAAGATCTGGCTCAACAAGTCGGTGGACCCCACGTACGGGTGACCTCTTTGCTGAGTGGCTATGAAAACGAACATACCTATTCCCCCAAACCAAGCGATCTTGTTGCCGTCCGGAAAGCTCGGCTGTTGTTCGAGGTCGGGATCGGTCTTGAAATATGGGTCTCTTCGCTGGTGAAGAATGCCGGAAGCCGGTCGCTTCGCGTTATCACAACATCTCAAGGAATCGGCCTGATCCGTGATCACGCAGGTCATCGAGGTGGGACACATCAGGAGGGCGAATCGACAGGATCAGGCGGCAACCCCCATATTTGGCTGGATCCTGAAAACGTCGCTATCATGCTGCGCCATATCACCGAAGCCCTGATTGCAGCCGACCCCGACCACGCATCTGACTTCCGAAATCGTCAAGCCGTCTATCTTCAGGAATTAGACCGACTGCGGAAAGAGCTTTCTGATCGGGTCAAACAGTTGCCGGATCGTCGCTTTATTGCGCACCATCCAGCCTGGCCCTACCTGGCAAGGCGCTTTGGCTTCGATGTGGCCGCGACCATTCAGATGCAGTCTGGAACAGAGCCATCAGCCCTCCAGCTGCAATCCCTGATCGGCAAGATCAAGAAAGACCGGATCAAGGTCATCGTATCGGAGATCCAGCTCAGTCAAAAGCTTCCCGAGCTACTCGCCAAGGAAACCAAGACACGAATAGTCGTCTTGACCACCTTACCGGGAGGCCTGCCAGGAACCGAGACCTACATCGACATGCTCCGCTATAATGTGCTCCAATTGGCGAATGCCCTAGAGTCCTCTTAAGGTTTTGCGAGCCATCTCCTCAGCGCCGGAAGGAGCGCCGGGTTTCGTGCCAGTCTCTCATGAGCCTATCATTCGGTTTGACCACGCGTCGTTCGGATTTCCCGGCGTCATCGCGCTCAAGGACATTTCTCTTTCCATCAACGCAGGTGAGTTTGTCGGCGTCATCGGCCCCAACGGATCGGGGAAAACCACACTCTGCCGAGCGGTACTGGGCCTCATGGCTCCCGTCGAGGGCCATCTCCATATTTTCGATTGTGCCTGCGATGAATTACGGTGCCATCACCGGGCAAAGATCGGATACCTCCCGCAAAAGGGCGTCGTGGACCGTAACTTTCCGGTCACGGTACTTGAAACGGTGATGATGGGCCGCTATGGGGCGTTGGGTTTGTTCAAGCGCCCAGGACCGAAAGATCGAGAGATCGCGATCGAATCTCTCACTCATGTCGGAATGGAGAGGCACAAGGACACAGCTCTGGGTCATCTCTCCGGCGGCCAGCAGCAGCGTGTGTTTATCGCGAGAGCGTTAGCCCAACAGCCCAAAGTTCTCCTGCTCGACGAGCCGACCACAGGACTAGATATTACGGCTCAGCATAATGTGATTGAGCTGGTCGAGCACCTGCATGACGAACTTGGACTCACCGTGCTCTTGATCACCCATGACATTAATATGATCCGTTCACGGGTGGACCGGCTCGTGCTCCTTAAGACCCGCCTCTATGCCGCTGGGCCTCCCGTCGATGTGCTCAAACCAGAAATCCTCAGTGAGGTCTATGGGAAAGACCTGGTGATTACGGAGAAAGACCTCGTCATCGTCGAGGACTACCACCACCATCATTGACCAGACACACGATGCTTGAACTATTCACCTACGATTTCATGCAACGCTCCCTCCTCGCAGCGGCGATGGTGGGAGGGCTTTGCTCTGTCATCGGCGTATTTGTCGTGCTGCGGGGGCTGGCATTTGTCGGGGCAGGCACGTCACATGCGGCGTTTGCCGGCGTAGCGCTGGGCTACCTCATGGGCTGGCCGCCGCTGGGCATGGCGATTATCTTTGGTCTTGCCACGGTGTGGATTACGGGCTGGGTCGAAGAAAAAGGCCGGATGAAACTGGACGTCTCGATTGGCATTCTCTATACCACCACGATGGCGCTGGCCATTCTCTTCATCGGACTGATGAAGACCTATAACGCCGAGGTCTATGGCTACCTCTTTGGAAATGTACTTGCAGTCACCAGCGAGGAACTAGGCATCATTGCCGTATTGAGTGTCGTCGTCATCGGTGCAATTGTGCTCTTCTCGAAAGAACTCTACTTCATCGCATTCGATCAGGAAATGGCAGAAGCTTCCGGAGTGCCGGCCCGGCGTATATTTTTCCTCTTGCTGACCTTGGTCGCGCTCACGGTGGTGATATCTCTCAAGACCGTCGGCGCGATCCTCGTCTTCGCGATGATCCTGATTCCTGCCTCCACTGCCTACCAACTGACGCATAGTCTTTCGACGCTGACCTGGTATTCGGTCCTCATTGGAATTACTTGCTCAGTCGGGGGAGTACTCATCTCCTCTTACTGGGATATCCCCTCCGGTCCGGCGATTGTGTTGCTCGCCACACTGCTGTTCTTTGTTGCGGTGATTTTTTCTCCTAAGAGACAGCGACGGTTACCCGTCCTGGGTTGACCCCAGGTCCATGTTGTGTTGTGCCATCTGCGTTCTATTTCATTTTTATGGTGACTTTTCTCTGTAGGGCTACAGTTGCAAAACCGTGTTTTCAATGAGTCGTTATCCCACCATCGGAGCATTGAAGAGCGGCACTCGAACCAGTGATCAGAAAAGTAGAATGTCCCGATTTTTATGACAAACTAGAGTCACGCTGTCTCCCGTCTAAATTTTTAAAAGCTGAGCAAGATTGATCAGGCTGTGATCGATCTCATCAGGCATAATCTGAGTCTCAAGGGAAATCGTGGCATTTAACTTGCTGAGCTAGTAAGGAAAGAACGGGCTCTGTATTCTGTTTACATCATTACATCACGGAGGATTTATTATATGGGTGTCGTTATGGCTCGTTGGGGTTTTGTGGGATTCATGGTGGTAAGCGCACTTCTCCTAGGCAGCCAAGCAAAGGCGGAAGATTGGAAGATGGAACAGGGTGGAATAGAGCCAGGCAAAGTCGTACTCGGTATGAGGGCAGGATTTGTGCCATTGACCCAATCGTTAACTGCTAATAGCTCTACTGACGTGGGCCCTTTGGTCAATTTCCAAGCGATGTACAGTCTCAACAAGTTTCTCCTGGTCGGGATGATGTTGGAGTGGGAGCGCCATTCCGTCAATCGAGAACGACCTTACCGGGATTGGGGCCATCAAGACACCGTGTCAGTGCTTCCGACAGTGGAAGTTCGGCCGGTGCGATTTGGTCCGATCAGCCCCTATGCCAACATGAGCTTCGGGGTGAATGTGAATAGTTTCGGTGAAAACAGTGCGACTCGTATCTCCCCCAGTAACACCTTCGCCTGGCGACTCGGCTGGGGCGCGGACTACATGCTCACCAAACAGTTCGCCCTCAATGCAGAAATGGCCTACAAACGCAATGACGGACATGCGACGGTTGACGGGAACCGCAACAACGACTGGAACGCCTCGTCCTTCGGGTTTCTGGTCGGTGCCAAACTCTACTTTTAGTTTCTGAATATTCGAGGCAGCGTGAGTGACGTGGAACCCTCGGTTTGCGGGGGTTCCCCGTCAGATACGATAGATGGACAGAGACACACGATGTCAGGCTCGGAAAAAACTCACTACTCTTGCCGACCTTGTTTTGGTCGGCTCCAGACCATTCCAGTCTGTTCCTTCGAGCTAAAACCAAGCTTTTCGTAAAAGCCCGGCATGCGTGTGCAGAGCCAGAACAGTTCGACTTTCTTGAGACGGGGGTGGTTCAGGATGTGCTGGACGATATCTACGCCGATGCCCTGGCGCTGGTACGCCTTATCGACGATGACATCCCAGATGGTCGCCCGGTAGACATAGTCCGTTAATACCCGGCCAAATCCGATCAGCAGATCCCCATCCCACGCCGTCACGGCCACATCGGTGTGGCGCAACATCTCGCGTACATTTTCCAGCGTTCGTCCTTTGGCCCAAGGCGCTTGCTGGTAAAGGCGGACGAGCTTGGTTGGGTTGAGGTCCTTCTTTTCAGCGAAGGAGATGGCGGGCTTGAGGGTTGGGGTCATCTTGTACTAGATTATCTCCCAGCGACAGCAACCAAGATCACGCGGAGTGTACGAGGAACATCATGGCAACGCAAGTACGAACCTGCCCTAGGTGTGCGCAGTTGATGTGGCTGAACGAAGACCAGTACGAACGGCTGGACGAGGAAACCATCCGTGGAAAATGTCCTCAATGCGGATCGACGGTTCGCTTCAAGCTCGTATCACAAGGCGAAAACGCGGCCGGCCCAAAGATGGGGCATTGACCGCTTCGCGAAGTTAAAAGTTTTGAGTTATAAGTTCTGAGTTGGCAGGAAACTCAGAACTCAACACTCAGAATTCAAAACTTCGGCCTCACATTCCTCGTCCGGCTCCGTCCAGCTCCGGCTTGTTACCTGGGAGAATTTTATTCAGCGTGGAGCGATACTCGCCTGTGCGCCCTTGGTCGATCCGTCCGACTTCGATTTCTGTATCCCGCTGCATCCGTTCCAGATGATCGAGTACTGAGAGGAGCGGATGGACAGAGCCGAGCAATCGTCCGACTTCGAAGGCCTCAAGCGATTCCACAAATAATTCGTTCAGACCTCTATAGGGAGTCCCGGCACTCTGGCTCCTGAACCGGGAGACGATCTCTTCATACTCCTCGATCGCCTCAAACTTGGGCTTCACGCCGGTCGGCACTGCCGATAGGTGAACGATCGGCGGCAATTTTTCCGCATAGATCTTCAAGTGAGCCACCAATCCACCCATCGCGTCCAGCACATCGGCAGTCTGCATGAATTCATCCTTCGTGGCGGCATTGCCTATGCCAAGCTGATGGGCCTATCAAGATTTTCTGGCGTCTTGAGGAGGCGTGAGGCCAGCGAGAGCCTGAACCACCTGCTCCATATCGGAGGGGAAAGGCTTCGTATACTCCTGAAACTCACCAGTCGAAGGGTGGCGGAAACCGAGGGTTCTTGCATGCAGCATGACGCGAGGAACTTCGACAGTCTCTACCGTGCAAACCTTTTTCCCGCCATAGGTCTGATCTCCCAGAATCGGATGGCCCAGCGACGTCAGATGGACGCGAAGCTGGTGAGTCCGGCCTGTGCGTGGGTACAAGAGCACATGAGCGGCCAGTTTTCCAAAACGATGGTCGACCTTGTATTCCGTCACGGACTCCTTCGGTCGCGCCGTGTGGGCAGAGAACTTTTTCCGTTCCTTCTTGTCACGGCCAATCGCTAGCTCGATCAACCCATGCCCTTTTTTCGGCACACCTGAGATCAGAGCCTCGTACACTCGCGTGATTGTGTGATGTTTGAATTGAGCCGAAAGAGCACGATGGGCTTCGTCTGTCTTGGCAATCACCATCACGCCGGATGTATCCTTGTCTAGCCGATGGACCAGCCCTGGCCGCTCTTTCCCGCCAATCGTCGATACCGTGCCGCCAGATGTCTGGAAATGATGGAGGAGGGCATTGACCAACGTCCCGGCCCAATGACCCGGCGCAGGATGAACCACCAGACCGGCCGGTTTATTGAGCAGTAGTAGCACATCGTCTTCATAGAGAATCTCAAGTGGAATCGACTCGCCTTTGAGTTCCAGCGGTTCTGCTTTGGGAATATCGAAGGCGATGGTGTCGCCAGGTTTGATCTTTTGACTGGGCTTAACCGCCTGACCGTTGATTCGCACACGCCCTTGCCCGATCAACCGTTGCAAGGCCGACCGCGATAACTTTGGTTCGCGATTGACCAGAAAGATATCCAGCCGTTTCGGTAGCTCCCCAGCCGTTACGACAAACTCGGTCACCATAAGACGATTCGCCCTCACCACTCGGTTCAGGTCACGCTACTGTAGCGCAAGGCTCAATTGCAATCGGAAGGTTAGACCGGGTTCTCACCAATTATTCACTCGCCCAACCCCGGCAGGTCGAAATGCCCCTTGCGGTGTAATTACCCACGGTGTTCTTCGTGCAGGAATCGTCGCATTGCTTGCGTAATCGCATAAAAGACGCTACTGATTGTCATCGAAACTGCCATATCCC
>JANNXZ010000159.1:0-9759 GCA_031409835.1 Nitrospirota bacterium | reverse complement strand
GCACGTTTCATTGCTGCGTGCAGCTCGCGATGCAGTCCAGCCTGACACCGACACGTACAGATGATATGACGACACTCAATCTTCAAGACGTCAGAACCCTTGTCGTCGATGACCATGCCACCAACCGCCTGATCCTTCTCGAAACCTTAGTGGACTTGGGAGCCGAGGTGGAGAATGCTGCGTCCGGCCGTGAAGCCGTCGCTGAATGGCGGCGAGCCGCTGCTTCGGGACGACCCTACGAGCTCGTGCTGCTTGATTGTCGCATGCCGGAGATGGATGGATTCCAGGTTGCGGAAGAGATCAGACGGGCCGGCCCTTCCCAGGGCCTGACGATTGTGATGATGGCTTCCGACCACTGGGCCGACGATATCGCTAGAACCTACGACATGGGCCTGAGCGGCTATTTGATCAAACCTATCAGGAGATCAGATCTGCTCAAGACTATCAGCATCGCCCGTGACCGTACGCAGGGTATCCAACCGACGACGAGTTCAGCGTCAGAGGCTTCCACGCCTCCAACTAAAGCCAGGGCTCGTCGCATCTTATTGGCAGAAGATTCCCCAGACAATCAGCTTCTGATCCGTTCCTATTTGAAGCAAACGTCCTATCGCCTCGATATCGCGGATAATGGAGCCATCGCGTTGGAGCTATTCAAGAATGGCTACTACGATCTCATCCTGATGGATGTGCAGATGCCGGTGATGGATGGCTATGAGGCGACACGAGCGATCCGGGCTTGGGAACGGGAGCATGATCTCCCTCCCACACAAGTGATTGCCTTGACTGCTCTGGCACTCAAAGAAGACGGGGTCAAGATTCTTGAAGCCGGCTGCAATGCCCATTTGACCAAACCCATCAAGAAGCACACCCTTCTGGAAGTTCTCCAGGCTTGTAACGGAAGGCGTATCCCATGACCACGGGACCGAACAGACGCGCCGTGAACGTTATTACCGTGTACATCGACCCAGGCCTTGAAGGGATCGTTCCAGGATTTCTAGAGAATCGTAAACGTGACGTGCAGACACTCGAAACCGCGTCGCAACAAAATAACATGGCACAGATTCGCATGATCGGTCATCGCATGAAGGGGGACGGAGGAGGATACGGGTTCGACGCCATCAGTACGATGGGAGCTGCTTTGGAGCAAGCAGCGGCACGAGAAGACCGAGACGCGATCAGACGACATATCGCCGAATTCATCGATTTTCTCGCCCGGGTCACAGTGGTGTATAGGTGAAGGTAAGAGAAAAACGCACGGTTGGCGCAATCGCATAACCTCTGAAAAGATTACCGGAGGCGCTGGCTGGGGTTAGGCCACGCGCCTCTTCGCCTCTTGCGCGTACTTCTTCGGCCATTCCAGCACCATAATCTTCTACCGCTATTTCCGATACCAGCAGCGCTAACCGTCCTTGACCAGTAAGTGGTTGGCGCTAGTAGTTGACCCAAACAGGCTCTTGTGGTATCAATGCCGACGGCTGAGGAAGCCATAATCGAGTCCACCATCACCCCTAGGAGGTTACTATGGAAATTGCTCTTGCTTTTGGCGGCTTAGTCGGCATGTTCGTATTAGGGGCGTCCATGATTTTGTGGTGGCCATACGACAAATGATGGCACACACAGAATCTGCGCATCCCCATTCTTATGAATGAGGGGGTGCGCCGTTCTGTTGGGTGTCGTTTGAACTGCGGGAGGCGGATGCGTTCAAGGTGAAGAGGAGTGCAGGACGTCGAGGGGGTCACTGTTGATGACACCCTCGACCTGTGATGCACCCAACGAATCTTGTCCCGCTGAGAGTGACGCAGGCGCATACCAATACCATGAAATGGGCCTGCCCACCCAGGCTATTTTCTCTTCTCCCATTCCCACGGCGCACGGGCTGCGGATCAACCCAGAAGGCTTACTTCGCCTCTCTAAAATCGTTCCATCCTTCGCCTAACACGAAACAGATTGACATCTGTACGGTGTGGGGTGCATAAGGTGAAGCCCTGGGCCAAGCCGGAGCCGCTCTATTGTTTGGAGCGCGCTCCCATTTTTTTAACCAAAAATTGAGGTGAGTCATGCTGGCAGTTCGATTGGTTCGGCTTATTGAGAATCACATCGAACAGCTTTCCCGCGATCTCAGCGAGAAGGTGTGGAGCTCTCCCCGGTGCAGCGACTTGAGCAAAGTCCCGGCGAGCGAACTCCAAGCCCGCACCCGTGAGATATATCGCAACCTGAGTGACTGGCTGCTGGACAAGGCCGACGCTCAAGTGGAGCAACGGTACACCGATCTAGGTGCGGCGCGCGCACAGCAGGGCGTGGCCTACAGCCACTTCGTCTGGGCCATCACCTCCACCAAAGAGCATGTGCGCGATTTCGTCCAGCGCGAAGGTCTGTCCGAGAGCGCCATGGAACTGCACGGGGAACTGGAGCTGCTGCACCTGCTCGGCCAGTTCTTCGATCTCGTGCTGTACTATGCCGCCGTGGGCTACGAGCAAGAGCGCAACCGCATAGGAGGGAAGCAAAGGAGGCGCAAAGGAGATCAGTAGACAAAATCCACGTAGCGTCTTAACGGGTGGGGACTTGTGTCTTCCGCAATACCCACCGGGGCACAGCCCTAACGATTAATGACGGTGGTGGAGGGCAGGGGAATTGAACCCCCGACCCCTACGTTGCGAACGTAGTGCTCTCCCAACTGAGCTAGCCCCCCACTCGACCGACATTCGATCAGTGATCGAAGGCCTATACCCGGCGTAGTATACACAACCGTTTTCTGAGTCTCTACCCGAAACAGGTTGAGATCCAGGTCTAGACTGAGAACGTAGCATCTTCTTCGCTTAATCTCAGTCTTGCTCATCCTGTCTGCGCGCAGCACTATGACGGGCTGATCACCGACTCACCCTCAGGCGTTCCCGCTTCAATGAACACGCGACGGCTCTCGACTCGTAGCCGCCCTTCGGCAAAGAGCTGGACCGCTCGGGGGTAGATCTTGTGCTCTTGCTCAAGAATCCGTGCGGACAGTGTGTCGGATGTGTCGTCATCTAAAATCGGAACTGCCGCTTGAAGAATGATCGGCCCTTCATCGACACCTTCCGTCACAAAGTGCACCGTGCATCCGGCAAGTTTGCAACCCCATTCGATCGCCTTCTTCTGCACATCCAGGCCTGGAAATGAGGGTAGCAGGGATGGATGAATATTCATCATGCGGTTGGCAAAGGCTTCCACCAGAATACGGGTCACGATCTTCATGTACCCGGCCAATAATACCAACTCCACATCATGACGCTGAAGCACATCGAGGAGCGCGCGATCGTAGGCCTCACGACTATCGGATGTACCTGCATAGGGTTTTGGATCGACGAAGAGCGTGGACAATCCATGTCGGCGGGCTCGCTCTAACGCCGGGGCGTCTTTCTTGTTGCTGATGACGGCGACAATCTTCGCCTGAACCGTTCCCGCTTCGATCGCCTCGATGACTGCTTGAAGATTCGATCCACGTCCGGATGCCAAGACGGCGATTCGTAGCTCATCCGTTCGCTTAATCGACATACTCCACCATTGGCCCTTCGCCGTTCGATGCCACGATGGTGCCGATCTGGCAAGCCGGATCGCCCAATGCCGTGGCGCGCGCGATGACTGCCTGGGCGGCTGACGCCGGCACCACGAGAATCAATCCAATCCCCATGTTGAAGACGCGATACATCTCCTCACGCTCGACCTGTCCAAGCCGAGCGATCGCTTGGAAAATAGGTGGCACGAACCAGGCACTTCGCCGTACCTGGGCTCGTACGCCGGAGGGAAATACCCGCGGGAGATTCTCCGTAATACCGCCGCCGGTGATATGGGCGATGCCTT
This sequence comes from Nitrospirota bacterium, assembly GCA_031409835.1. Classification (GTDB taxonomy): domain Bacteria; phylum Nitrospirota; class Nitrospiria; order Nitrospirales; family Nitrospiraceae; genus Palsa-1315. The sequence continues at coordinate 5,925 of JANNXZ010000159.1, read as the reverse complement.
TGATGGGGTATTCCTGGATCAATGTGAGAACCTGTTTGGCATAAATTCTGGTCGGCGTCAGCAACACATCTCCAAGTGGCTGATCGAGTTCAGGCAGGCGACTGGTCACACTGAGTTGCGCCTGATCCAACAAGACACGGCGTGCTAGTGAGTAGCCGTTACTATGAAGACCGGTCGAAGCCAATCCAATGAGGGCATCGCCAGGCAGGATGCTGCGGCCATCAATGATCTTGGGTCGATCCACTACTCCGACAGCGAACCCTGCGAGGTCATACTCACCCGTCGCATAGAAGGAAGGCATCTCGGCCGTTTCTCCACCGATCAAAGCGCAACCGGCTTGGCGACAGCCCTCGGCAATCCCTTTGAGCACGGACTCGGCCTTGGGGACGGCAAGCTTTCCCGTCGCGAAATAGTCCAAGAAGAACAGCGGTTCGGCCCCGCTGACCACAATGTCGTTCACACACATGGCCACCAGATCGATCCCGACGGTATCGTGACGATCCGTGAGGAAGGCGATCTTCAATTTCGTCCCAACCCCATCGGTGCCGGAGACAAGGACCGGTTCGGCATAGCGATGGGCCTGCAGCTTAAACAATCCGCCGAACCCACCAAGGTCCGTCAGGACTTCCGGGCGGAAGGTGGATCGCACCAGTGGTGAAATACGGTCGACGAACTCGTCGCCCGCATCGATATCGACTCCAGCATCTCGATAGGTTGTCATAAGAGGGCGCATCTTAGCGGAGGGCTGTCGCAGAGGTCAACGCACGAGCACTCTTCGAGAGATGGCCTCAACTTTTCACCCACACCTCATTAAGAGCGAGGCGGCAGGGATGGTTTCCACTGCGCGCATCGAGCGACCACCGCTGTATCGTGGGGGCTCTGCGAGCATAGAGACCATCCCCGCTGCCTCACTATCCCCTATCCTTCCGGCCGCATCTCCACATCCAGTAACTTGATTTTCCGATGGAGATGGCTCCGTTCGATTTTCAATTCTTCAGCGGTGCGAGAAATGTTCCAATGATGCTCGCGCAACTTTCGCGCGATATATTCCTTTTCAAACGCATTGCGGGCATCCCTGAGCGAGTCGTACGACTGCGTGAAGAGTGGATTGGCTATGGGAATCGCAGATTGGGTCGTCGGCCCAGTTGGTCGCGCCTGCAATGAGAGGCTTGCTTGCGCTGCCTCAATAACAGGTCCAGGCGCCATGATCATCAATCGTTCGATCAGGTTCCGCAGCTCACGAATATTCCCCGGCCAGTCGTATTGTTGAAACACCACCATCGCTTCCGGCGAGATCTCTTTGCTCCGCAACCCTTGTTCCTCCGCATGAACCTTCATGAAGTGGCGAATGAGCAGCGGGATGTCTTCCCGACGCTCCCTGAGCGGCGGTACGACAATCGGTACCACGTTGAGCCGGTAGAAGAGGTCATCGCGAAACGTGCCTTTCTCGATTTCCTTGAGCAAATCCTTATTGGACGCGGCTAAGACCCGGACATCGACTTTCAGCAGCTTGGTCCCACCGACACGAGTGAATTGTTGTTCCTGTAACGCCCGCAAGACCTTCGCTTGGGTGTTCAAGCTCATGTCGGCGATTTCGTCGAGAAACAGCGTGCCCCCGTCCGCCTGCTCAAACTGCCCGCGTTTCATCGAAGTGGCGCCGGTGAAGGAACCCTTTTCGTGCCCGAACAGCTCACTCTCGATCAAGGTTTCCGGGATGGCCGCACAGTTCACCGCGATAAACGGTCGACCGGCCCTTGCGCTTTGCAGATGGATGGCCCTGGCCACAAGCTCCTTCCCTGTCCCGTTCTCCCCTCCGATCAACACACGGCTATTGGTCGGCCCGGCTGTCTGGATCAGCTGCCGCAACTGTTGCATGGCAGGCGACTGTCCCACCAACTCGAACTTCCGTTGGACTGTGGTCCGGAGCGTCCGATTCTCTTGCTCCAACCGGTGTTGGTCCAAGGCATGTTTGACGCGTAGCGTGACGTTTTCGAGCGACAGGGGCTTTTCAATATAGTCATAGGCCCCCAGCTTGATCGCCTTGACCGCCGTTTCGATCGAGCCATGTCCGGACATCATCATCACTTGTGCCGTCGGTGCTAGCTCGCGAACCCGGCGCAAGGCTTCCATCCCATCCATTTCCGGCATCCAGATATCGAGGAGCATGAGGTCGGGCGGGTCCATCGTGTAGACGCGCAACGCCTCCACGCCGTTCTTGGCCACCGCTACTTCATACCCCTCATCCCGTAGAATGCTGCTCAAGGATGTGAGAATCGGCTCTTCGTCATCCACAATTAAGATCGATGCAGACATGAATCCCCCATAAAACGTGAAACGTGACCTATGGTCAGTGAGGCGATACGAATCCTACTTCTCACACGCAACACTCAACTCTCAGCACTTCTTTTACACCGGCAATTCGAATGTGAACATGGCCCCTTTGGGCTGATTCTGGCTTGCATAAATCTGCCCCTCGTGATCGGTAATGATCCGCCGCACGATCGCCAATCCCAGCCCCGTTCCTGTCTTTTTCCGCGTGAAGTATGGCACAAATAGTTTTTCCCGGTCTTCCGGCGCAATACCCGGGCCCTCATCGGCCACGCTCACCACGGCCCGCCGACGCTTTGTGTCGTACTTCGTCGAGAGCCACACTCGCCCTTTCTGTTGCATCGCCTGAATCGCATTGTCCAGCAGATTGACCATCACCCGTTTGAGCTGCTCTCGGTCGAAATTGAGCGAGGGGAGGTCTTCGTCCAGTTCCACGATCAGCTCCACATCCTTATGAGCCCCGCGATAGAGCGCGGTGACTTCGTTGATCACATCGTGGAGCGACTGATACGCCATCTGCGGAGTCGGCAGGCGGGCAAACTTCGAAAATTCGTCGACCATATGCTTGAGACTCGTCACTTCGTTGATGATCACGTTGGTCGCTTCATCGAAGATCGTCTCGAAATCCGGCGACTTCTCGTAGAACTTTTTTCGCAACCGTTGTGCGGACAATTGGATGGGGGTCAACGGGTTCTTAATTTCGTGCGCGACCCGCCGCGCCACCTCTTGCCATGCCGCCACTTTTTGCGCCTTGATCAACTCCGTGAGATCTTCGAACACCAGTACGATGCCGAGATCCTTACTTGCTTCATCCTTCATACGGGACCCGTGAAGTCCGATGGTCAAGAATCTTCCGTCGATCTCCATCGGGCCCTCGAGCGTCAGGGTATCGCGCTGATCGGCCAACATCCGATCGTAGACCGTCTGGAACAGATCGAGTTTAAACTCTTTGAACACCTCATTGGCCGACCGGCTGCGAAATCGATCCGCCGTAAGTCCAAGGATCCGTTCACCGGACGGATTGAAATTCGTGATCAGCCCGTTTTTATCGATGGAGAGCAAGCCCGCGGCGATCGTTTCGACTACTGTCTCGATGTAGGCGCGGCGGCGATCGAGTTCAAGATTGCTGTGGCGCAACGAGATATTGGCCTCTTCGATCTCGGACTTGCTTCCCTGCAGATCCGACGTCATACGGTTGAACGAATCGATGAGTGTGCCGATTTCATCAGTCGCCTTGGCATCGATCCTGACGGAGAGATCTCCTTGGGCAATGGCTTCCGTTGCTTCAGCCAACCGTTGAATCGGCACCGTGATGCTTCGCGCGACATAAAACCCAAACCAGGTTGCGCCGAACAAAATGAGCACTGTGATGACGGCCACGAAAAGATAGGCCCCGGCCTTAATGGGATTTTTCATGGCTTTGGTCTGCTTATACTCGTCGTACTGACGGCCGATCCCTTCCATTTTCGCCAGCAACGATTCAGGCACGTAGGCCTCGACGACCACGACGCCGCCAATTTCGCCGCTGCGCCCGCTTGCGGCGATGGGGGTGGCCGCCCGCACTAAGCGCCCGGTTTGGGCCTCCTGGACCACATTGACTTCCTGCTTTCCGTTGATCACTTGGAGTACCAGCTGGCCGATCGGCAGATCGAGTGCGGATGAAGGCACGTCGAGGTCCAGCGCTTTGGTGAGCGTTTCCATTTTGGCCGAGAAGACTTCAATCCCTGCTACGCCGAACTCCACCCGCTTGCGTGCCATTGCAGCCACCAGCAAATCGCGTTGTTCTGGCAGCAGCATGTCTTCCCGATAGATTTCATGGCTGATGGCTCGGGCACTGTTGACAGCCAGGGTAATGTGGCCGGCATGCTGCATCCTTGCCACGTCATACGAGTCTCGCATCACCTGCTCAATCTGATCGCTGAACCACACATCCACGGCCTTATTCACCAACCCGCTCGCGACCAGCGCAAGCAGCACCGTCGGGATGAGTGAAAAGCCGATGAAGGCCGCCACCAATTTTGTCCGAAATCCCGATCCGAACAGTCGATGCCGCCGCTCAAAATAGGCCTTGATGAGGTTGCGGGAGAGCAGGAGCAGCAGGACCACAAATCCGATTAGGTCGAGATTGAGCAGCAGGAGCACGAACGCGTAGCTGGTCGTCGGCAGAAAGGAATCGGTGTCCTCGCCACTAGGAGCCACGATCTGGGAGTAGTAGAAGGTCAGCGCCAAACAGGGGATCAGCAGAATGAGGACGATCCAGACCGGACGCAAATGCATCTTCCCGCGTTCCGGCTCTGGTGTAGGGTCGGTTAGCCGTGAAGAGCGTCTGGTCTCAGGGAAAGGTGGGGCGCTCCTGGTCGTGGGACCACGGTGTGTCTTTGTCCCGGGAAGAGAGCCTGTGTCATTTTTGATATCACTCACATCCGGCATTCCCGATTGTCGGCGCTACGATATTCTGGAGGACAGCCTGCTCACGTTCACCGAATCAGGGGAGTGCCTCCCCACGTCGCATCAACCACGGCGGCTGACAGACAAGTCTGGGGTCGGCAGGCGGCAGGGGGTGCGACTACGTGGCAGCTACACTCACGTACTTCATCCGAAGGGCGTAGAGCATATCCCGCAGCACCGCTTGTTCTTCCGTCGTGAGATTACCCGTAGTCTTGTGTTCCAAGACCGAGAGCAAGTCGATAATGTCTTTCGCTTGCGGTAGATTCGGCGGCATCGGAGGCTGCTGGGGGTCCAGCTGTTCCCCCATCAACATCATCGAAGAGCTGCCCAGTGAAATGACAAACGATGAAAAGGTGACGGGAATTCCCGAACCCTGGTGCGAATCGGAGTGTGCCGTCTCCTGGTGGGGCTGTATTTCCGCCGCGGCAGGCGAAGTGGTGGAGGGACGGTCGGGTCCACTCCCGCCCCGCCGATCCCGAACGACAAACCCTTCTTCCCGTTCTGTGTCCACAGGCCTTTCCCCCGCTCCAGATGCAGCGACGGTACCCTATCATAGGCCCAAAAGCGGCGCAAGCCGCGTCGATAGATGCGCAAGCCGAGCAGAGAGTTGAACCCTGGTAATGACTGAGGTAGATAGGCTGAAGGCTTTTAGGCCGAAGACTGAAGGTCGGATTTCCGAGCACTTCAGCCTGAACCCCTTCGGCCTGTGCCCCTAGCATCTAGCCTGAATACCTGACAGTAGTTACGAAGCCTGTCGAGAACCGGGTATAATGAGCGTCGAACGTTATACGACCATGAGGAGAACGATGTCGGAACGATTTCATGCACTCGTCGATTTGATGGCCGCGTTGCGCGCGCCGGAAGGATGCCCCTGGGACCGCAAACAAACGCATGAGTCGCTGAAGCCCTATCTGCTCGAAGAAACCTACGAAGTGTTAGAAATTCTCGACCGGCAGGATCGCACCAAACTTCCAGAAGAACTGGGCGATGTGCTGTTGCAAGTGCTCTTTCATAGTCAGATCGCATCAGAGGCCGGCAGCTTTACCATTGAGGACGTGCTTGAGCAACTGGCCGAAAAATTGGTTCGACGGCATCCTCACGTATTTGGCAAAGGAATGGCTGACCCGACCCCGACGAATGCCGACCAAG
>JANNXZ010000158.1:0-4119 GCA_031409835.1 Nitrospirota bacterium | reverse complement strand
GACTTTGGGCGACCAGCCCGAATGTAGACCATCCCTTTGTGCGTGGCAGCCATTTCAACGAGCCGATACGTGCTGGTCGCATCAGATGGATACAACACAGTCACGCCCGGTTGCGCAGCCATCATCGCAATATCTTCTAAGCCCATTTGTGAAGGGCCATCTTCTCCGATGCTTACACCCACGTGTGTGCCGACGAGTTTGATGTTCGAGCCGCTGATGGCAGCCATACGGATGAAATCGTAGGCCCTGGCGAGGAAACAGGCAAATGTCGCCACGAACGGGACTTTGCCGCACGCCGCGAGGCCGGCCGCGGCGCCGACCATGTTTTGCTCGGCGATAAAATTTTCAAAGAATCGATTGGGGAACTTCTTGCCGAACTTATCGGTATAGGTTGAATTCTTTACATCGGCATCCAGCCCCACAACCAGCGGATTGACTGCGCCCAGTGCTTCAAGTGCCAGGCCGAACGCTTCGCGCGTAGCCGCCGCGTCGCCTACTTTGTAGGGCGAAGGTGGGAGCGGGCTGATAGACGATGACCTCTGAACCAACGTCGGCGGTTTATTCGATGCTATGACTGCGCTGCTCGGCTTCATTTGCTTAGTCAGCTCATCGATCGCCTTCCGGGTTTCCTCCCCTTTAGCGACCGGCTTCCCGTGCCAGCCAGGATGGTTTTCCATGAAGGAGAGGCCCTTGCCCTTAAACGTTTTGGCGAGAAGCACCGTCGGTTTGCCTTTGGTATTTGCAGCGGTATCGAACGCTGCGAGTAACGCTGACATATCGTGCCCATCGACTACCAACGCTTGCCAGCCGAAGCCGGCCCATCGGGAGCGATACCCCTCCATGTCGTGTTGAAGCATGGTGGGATCGCTTTGACCGAGTCGATTGATATCCACAATGGCGCAGAGATTATCCAGTCCGTGATGGCGCGCAACTTCGGCCGCTTCCCATACGGATCCCTCGACGGACTCTCCGTCGCCCATCAAGACATAGGTACGGTGATCTAGTTTGTCGACGAATTTTGCATTGAGGGCGATGCCAATACCGACAGGAAGTCCTTGCCCCAACGAACCCGTGGCCATATCGACAAACGACAAGCGAGGCGTCGGGTGGCCTTCAAGATCGGACTCCAGCGTTCGGAGTTTGAGCAGTTCACTCTTGGGAAAGAGACCGGCTTCAGCCCAAGCGGCATAGAGCAAGGGGGCAGCATGGCCTTTCGACAGCACGAACCGATCGCTATTGTACGCCTTCGGATTTGTGGGATCGTAGCGCATGACAGAGAAGAACAGGGCTGCGACAATGTCCGCAGCGGAGCAGCAGCTAGAGGGATGGCCGCTCCCGGCTTCACTCGTTGCACGAACGCTCTCGATCCGGAGCTGTGTCGCCTTGTTTTGCAGTTCAGTGAGCAATTCGGGCGAAGCGGTTGAACTAGTCATCGGAACTCCTTTCTGGATTGGATGCCAAGGGTGCTGCCTGACTCTTCTCGTCTTCTCTATCGGCAGCAACGCGGCGGGGCTTGAGGCTAACAAAATGAAATGCGGGGAGTCAATAAACCTCAACAACATTTCTACTGTGGCTTGATGAAACCGCTGAGTGAGTTCGTCTCGTTCTCTTTGCCATCTTCTGCTCCCCTGTTCATCGCCCAGGAAATCCATCAAAGGCAGCAGATTCTTCACATATCGGCTTGTTCAAATTTCCAGGGCCATTTCTGTTACCACGACAGAATGAACCACAATGGACGGAACATTAGAAGTCGTACCAAGTCGAACGTGACTGAGGCCACCAGACATGAGACGTGACTATGCAAATTTGTCTTCAAGAACAACGGGATGGTTTGACATGCCGGAGGTCTTCACGCAGACTCCCCTACATGCCGGACCAGACGGAGCAGACTCTTCTTGCCAAACTCGCCGAACGTGCCGGTATCGTGACCGACTATTATGATATTGCCGGAAATTTTCACCTCACCTCCGATGACACCCGGCGCGCCATACTGACTGCCATGGGTTTTTCGGTCGATTCGACCGAATCGCTGACACAGGCGCTGCAAGGATGGGATGAGACGCCGTGGCAACGCCCCTGCAACACAGTGCAGATCCTGCGTGAGGGCGAGACGGGATCTGCTGTCTCCTGTTATCTGGCGTTCGAGGACGGAAAAGAAGGGTCCGTCGTAGTGGCATGGCAGATCTTCGATGAAGCGAACACCGTGGTGCAAGACGGGCAGGCAGGGCCTGGGCTTTCCGCCGTGGAGGTCCGTTTTCTCAAGGGTCAACGGCATGTGCGTATCGAGATACCGGCTCCGAATGGTCTCTCGCTCGGATACTACACATTGACCATGCGGGCCGAAGGCTTGGTCGGGGGAGACGTGGGAACGATGCGTGTCATTGTGGCGCCACGCCAGTGCTATGTTCCACCGTCGCTTGAGAGAAATCAACGGCTGTGGGGACTGGCCTTGCAGCTCTATTCGTTGTCCTCCAACCGTAATTGGGGGTGCGGCGACTTTACCGACCTCGGTCATATTGTGGAGTGGGCGGGGAAAGAACTCGGCGCAGGAATCATCGGGCTCAATCCGCTGCACGCACTGCGAAATACTCCGCCGTATCACATTAGTCCCTATGCGCCGGACAGCCGACTGTATCTCAATGAGCTCTATATCGATCTCGAGCGGCTGCCGGAGTTTTATGGATCGGAGAAGGCGCAGCAGCAGTTCCATGCTCCCGAGTTTCAATCCACGCTTCAGGCGTTGCGGGAAAGTCAGCGGGTGGACTACGGTGCCATTGCAACCGCCAAGCGCACCATGCTCGATCTGGCCTACCGACAATTCCTCACCGATGCTTACAGCGGAGAGGAACCGAATCTCCAACCGAATACGCCGCGCGCCTGGCTCTTAGAACGGTTTATCCAGTCTGAGGGTACGCCGCTTGAGTTGTATGCCACCTTCCAGACGTTGGAGGAAGAACGCCGACTGATTCAATCTACGTCGACCACCTGGCACGATTGGCCTCAACAGTTTCTGACGCCTGGCCCGCCGGCGCGTGAATACGCCAAACGGCACCGAAAACGCATTCGCTTCTTTCAATACATTCAGTGGGTGGCGAGCGAACAGCTGAACGAGGTCCGACGAGCAGCGGAACATCTAGCGATGCCGATCGGGCTCTATCATGACCTGGCTCTTGGCGCCGATCGGAATGGGGCCGAGGCCTGGATCCATCAATCGGTGTTGGCATTCGGAGCCGACTGCGGCGCCCCGCCTGACGCATTTGCGCCGGAGGGACAGAATTGGGGCTTGCCTCCGATCAACCCGCACGCGTTGCGCGCCAACGGCTATGAGCTGATGATCCAGTTATTTCGCAACAACTTTCGATCCGGCGGAGCCATCCGATTGGACCATGTCATGGCGTTCTGCAGGCTCTTCTGGATTCCGCGCGGAAAGCCCGCTTCCCAAGGTACGTATGTGCAGTACCCTTTTGAAGACTTGCTGGCGATTGTGGCATTGGAAAGCGTTCGGTCCAAAACCTTAGTCATTGGAGAAGACCTCGGCACGGTCCCCGATTGGGTCAGAGAGCAGTTGGCGAAGGCGGGAGTACTGTCATATCGTGTGTTCTACTTCGAGCGCGGCGCAGATGGCGCCATGAAGCCACCCGGCGGCTATCCTGCACAATCGTTGGCTGTGGCCACGACGCACGACTTGCCGACGCTCACCGGATTTTGGTCCGGCGAGGACTTACATGTACGGGCGGGATTGGGCGCCTTTCCAGATGACGAAACACGCCGTCAAGTCTGGGAAGAGCGCTGGCGCGACAAGGCACACATCCTCCGTGCGCTTCAGCGGGAAAGCCTCCTGCCAACTGGCGTGACGGATGACCTCGCCACCGCGCCCGCCATGACGACTGAACTCTGCCAAGCAATTCATCTCTACCTGGCTCACACACCGTCCTATCTCGTCCTGGCAAATCTCGAAGACGTCTTGGGCGAACTGTCGCAAACCAATCTTCCTGGGACAATCGACAGTCATCCAAACTGGACCCGTAAGTATGCGGTTCGTGTGAACGAGATTTTATCCGATGAACGCCTCCAGCAACTTGGGGCTGTCTTGCGTTCCACCCGTCCGCTAGGGTAAGA
>JANNXZ010000157.1:0-4436 GCA_031409835.1 Nitrospirota bacterium | reverse complement strand
CAAGCCGTCGCGACAGCCGGCGAACGCATGCCCCACAAATCGACGTACTTCTTCCCAAAGCCGCTGACGGGCCTCGTGGTAAACGTGATGGAATAGAAGTGGGAGAGTGAGGACGATTCCCTTGCTCGCGGAGCCCCCACGATAAAAAGGATTGGAAGGGCACCCACGTTGGTCCTGTGCTCCCGGAACGCGCGCCCTGAGAAGGGCCTCGTTCGACGGCCGCACGTAGCCCACCATGGGTGCCCTTCCAAAAGAGGGAAAGCAAGCGAGCTTGGAGGGATCATTCTCACCCCTCCCACGAATAGAAGGATAAGATGAAGGCGAAAATTCTCATCGTCGACGACGATCCCGATATTGCCACGATGCTGGAGGATCGTCTGCAAGCCTCCGATTATGGAACCGTGACCGCACGCGATGGGGTCGAGGCGCTCGAGCTGATCGAACGGGAAGCTCCGCACCTCATGTTGCTCGATCTGGATATGCCACGCCTGACCGGCCTTGAAGTCCTCAAGCGGCTCCCGAAAGTGCGACCGGCCGAAGACCTCCCCGTGATCGTCATGACCGCTCATGCCTCGATCGATGCCGCCGTCGAAGCCATGAAAACCGGCGCCTACGATTTCCTCACCAAACCGCTGGACAAAGATCACCTCCTCCTCGTCATCGGCAAGGCCTTGGAGCGAGACAGCCTTAAGAGGCAGGTGGCCTGTCTCAAATCCGAAGTCGACAGCCGCTACGCCTCGATCGTGGGCATGAGCGCGAAAATTCGCGCGGTGATGGAGTCGGCGCAACGTGCCGCGAAGTCCGATGCCGGCGTATTACTGCTTGGTGAAAGCGGAACAGGCAAGGAACTCTTCGCTCGTTCCATCCACCAGTGGAGTCCGCGTCAGGCCATGCCGCTAGTGGTCATCAACTGTGTCGCTCTCACGGAAACGCTGCTCGAGAACGAACTCTTCGGGCATGAACGCGGCGCCTTCACCGGCGCAGACCGTCTGCAAAAAGGCAAGCTGGAGATGGCGGACGGAGGCACGATCTTCCTGGACGAGATCGGAGACATGTCGCTCCCGCTACAAGCCAAGCTCTTGCGTGTGCTCCAGGACAGGGAATTCCATCGAGTCGGCGGCACACGCCTCGTGTCGGTCAATATACGGATCATTGCCGCCACGAACAAGGATCTCCGACAGGCCGTGAAAACCGGTGAGTTTCGCGAGGATCTTTTTTTCCGTTTGAACGTCATCAGCCTGACCTTGCCACCGCTCCGCGAACGGCCCGATGACCTTCCTGCTCTGGCCAAGTTTTTCTTGAACCGGCATGCCAGGGATGCAAAACGTCCCGGTATGATGTTCAGCCCTGCGACAATGGAGGCCATGCGACGGCATCCTTGGCCAGGCAACATTCGTGAATTGGACAACGTCGTCGCCCGAGCCGTCGTCTTGAACCAGTCGGACATCATCGAACCGGACATGCTGTCGTTGGATGCCATGGGTCACACCTCGCCAGGTGAACCCCTCCCCTACCTCTCACTCCCATACCATGAGTCGATGGCGCAACATAGCCGCTACATCATCGAGCAAGCCATCGAACACGCAGAGGGCAATCAGACGAAAGCCGCAGACCACCTCAAGCTCCAACGCACGTACCTCGCCCGCTTGATCAAACAACAGAAGGTGAAAGCAGCGCAGGATTAGTGGTAGCACGCGAGACAGGCGGGACGGTTGATCTGGTTTGTTTTGTTTATCTGGTTAGTTTCGTTCAACCAAACAAACGAGACAGACCAAACAAACCAAATAACGGTCTTCTTACGCTGGCGGGCTTTTTCAGCATTCTGTTACGCAGGCCGCTGTCTTGCCGCCAAGGTGATGCGACCAGCTGATGCGTCATGCTCGGCCTGCGCATAGCGCTCCGGCGTCCCGATATCCGACCAGTATCCTTCACTGTCATACCCGAGCACCGTTTCTCCTCGCTGAATTGCCGCCACATAGGGGTCGATGATCGATGATTCCTTGCCCTTGGGCACATCGCGCAGGAGACGAGGATGAAGGATATGAATCCCGGCGAACATGCGGGGTTGAACCGGACCAGACTCTGATTTCCCGCGGCCGGTAATACGGACGATACGGTTGTCCGAATCCATTTCCACAAGACCCCACCGTGCCGCCTCAGGATCTTTGCGCAGAACCAACGTCGCCACGGCGTCACGCTGTTGATGAAACGCACACAATGCACCGAGATCGAGTTCCGCGAGTGTATCGCCGTTGAGCACCAACACCGGCTCACCGGAAAAATGCGGCTCCGCCTGTTTAATGCCGCCTCCCGTACCCAGGATCACCGGCTCGCGCGAATAGATGATCCGCAGCCCGTAACTCGAGCCGTTACCCAGCAGCTGTTCGATCATCGGCCCGAGGTGATGCAGATTGATCACCACCTCGTGGAATCCATGCCGCTTCAGGAGCAAAAGATTCCACACGATCAGCGGCGTGCCCGCGATGGGGAGGAGCGGCTTCGGAATCATGTTCGTGAGCGGTCTCAGGCGAGTGCCCAAACCTGCTGCAAGGATCATGGCTTTCATAACGAAAGTGAACGGTGATGAGTGATGAGTGATGGGTCAGACTCGATGGGAATCACTTTGGCCCTCCGCATACCACTCATCACAGATCACACATCACTCATCACTGCAGTTCAGGCACGTAGGGAGTGAGATGTTTCCGGAGCGTGGCCAACTCTGGATACTTCTGGAGATTGCGTTTGACATAATTCAAGACTCGCGGAATGTCGGCAAGGAAGTTGGGATTGCCTTTGACGCGATCGATATAGACAAATCGCCCTGCCGCCTTGAGGTTACGCTGGATGCTCGTGAAATCGAACAGTCGGCGGAAGGCCTCTCGGTTTGTCCAGACCTGCCGATGCGCCGCCATCTGATCGAGATAGCGGTCGATCAAGCGGTCGATCAACACCTCGTCGAGTTCGATGTAGGCGTCGCGCAGGAGCGAGGCAAGATCGTACGTCGCCGGCCCCATCAAGGCGTCTTGAAAGTCGATAACCCCCAGCCGTTCGCCATCGACCATCAAATTGCGCGAGTGATAGTCTCGGTGGACAAAGACACGCGGTTGGTCGGCAAGCACCTCGGCAATGTGCTCGAATTCACCACGAATGGGCAGGTGATCGTCAGCGCACATCGGCTTCCCCTGCCTCGCTACGATCCCATACTCCAGAAAATGGTCGAACTCCCACATGAGAAGCGGCACATCGAAACTTCGGTGGAACGCGAGACAGTTCGGATCGGCTGGTGACGTGGCCTGCGCTTGCATCTGTACGAGGACATCGACAGCCTGTGCATAGCGCGCTTCCAGATCTGCCGTACTCGCCTCACGGCAGGCTTCCGACAGGGTGAGATCGCCAAAATCTTCAAGATAGAGCAACCCCGCCGTCTGATCGTAGTGATAGAGGCGAGGAACGGAGACCCCGGATTTGGATAAGTGGGAGAGGATGTTCAGAAACGGTAATTCCGCGACCTGATGAGCCGCCCCGCTGACAGCTTCCTCCGATTGCTTGAAAGCCTCCGGTTCGGCTAACTGCATGAGAATCACCGAACGAGCAGTGCCCCCCGTCAACTCGATGCGAAAATACCGGCGGTTGGAAGCATCGCCTGCTAAAGGTACCAGTGCCTTGAATTGTCCTTCAAAGGGAAGCAACGATTCGACCGTGGCAGCCACGAGAGTACGATCCGGCAAAACCAGTGGCTGTTTCGGAGCGGCAGGGTTCACAGTGGCCATAGGTTGGGCATTATACTGATGCGGGGAAACCTTGTCACTCAGAGGATGAGCGGGGAGCGGCCAGGTGCCCTTTGTGCTCGCAGAACGCGCACGATAAGAATGTGCTCGTCCGATGCGCGCAGTAAAGGGCACCCTGGGCCACTCCCCTAAAGACTGACAGGGCCTTCTTCATCTTAAGCGTTACTTCTTCAAATTCACGTGCAGCGTCCTCATCTCAGCTCCACCAACGAAATTGTGCGCCTTTCCCACCAGGGACAGTTTCCCTCCGCCGAAGATCCAGTTTTCCTTACATCCCATCTTGCCGAATTCCACGGCATAGACAAGTGAGGCTGTGATGGGCACTTTGTTTTCCTGGTCGGGAGTCGGCTTAGTTTCTTGCGTTTCGAGGGGAAACTTCTTGTCCTCGACCTGGCCACCCTGTTGGCACACATACTGGACGCTGCCGCTCAGGGTGACATCTTTCACGCCGCTGTTGAGATCTTCCACGAGCAGCGTCAACACGTATTGTTCGCTGGACGGCACGTCGATTGACTGGCCATCTTTCACGATCGTTCCGTTCTCCTTCGTCTGCATGTTGTACGTCTGCCAAACCATGGTTGGGGGAGACGCATCAGAACCGGGAATCGGAACCCTGGGTATCGGCTGAGGACAGCCGACAAAGGAAAG
>JANNXZ010000156.1:0-4732 GCA_031409835.1 Nitrospirota bacterium | reverse complement strand
CGCGCAAAACCGGCGGGTTTGAACAGGAAACAGCCCGGCCTGCGGTTGCGGAACTGGCCGGGCGCGTCGGCGCAACGAAATTTATCGGCTATGATCGCCTGGAGAGTGAGAGTCTCGTGCAGGCGATTTTGAAGGGTGATCGGTTAGTCAAAGAAGCAGCAGAAGGCGATGAGGTTGAAATAGTTCTGGATGTGACGCCGTTCTATGCGGAAGGCGGTGGGCAGGTTGGCGACCGGGGTTTGTTAATGGGCCATGATGGGCAGGTAGAGGTCAAGGAAACTACGAGGCCGGCGCCGACGGTCATTTTACACAAAGGGACCGTCACGAAGGGGCGGATTCGCGAGGGCGAACAGCTGCGTATGACCGTCAATGCGACGACGCGGCAGGATGCTCAGCGAAACCATACCGCCACTCACTTGCTCCATGCCGCGTTACGCGACATGCTGGGTCCTCATGTCAAACAGTATGGCTCATTGGTTGGACCGAACCGGCTACGGTTTGACTTTGCCCATTTCAGACCGCTGACTTCTCGCGACATTGACGAGATTGAAATGGTGGTGAACAACGAGGTGCGGAAGAACGAGCGGGTCGCGACCGAGGTGATGAGTATTCAGGATGCGGTGGCCAAGGGTGCGCTGGCCTTCTTCGGAGATAAATATGGCGAGCAGGTGCGGGTGGTGACTGTCGAGTCATTCAGCAAAGAACTCTGTGGCGGAACGCATTGCCGGCAGACAGGGGACATCGGTCTGTTCAGAATTGTGTCAGAAACTGGCGTCGCGGCTGGTGTGCGCCGTATCGAAGCGCAGACCGGCAGCGGAGCGCTCGCGCATATGAAACAATTGGAAACCGACATTCGAGAACTCTCGAACCTGCTTAAGGTTGGCCAGTCCGATCTGGTCGCCAAAACACGCAAGGTGATGACGCAGCTAAAGGATAAAGAACGTGAGCTGGAAGAGGTGAAATTGAAAATGGCTGGTGGCTCAGCCGCCGAGGCCATGGCGAAAACCATCGCCGGCGTTCAGGTGCATGTGCAACGAACCGATGGCTTGGATGTGAACGGCATGCGGGCGCTGGCCGATCAGTTGCGGGACAAATTGAAGAGCGGTGTCGTAGCCCTCGGGGCCGCCAACGATGGCAAGGTCTCGTTACTGGTCGTCGTCACAAAGGATCTGATTGCCCGATTGAAAGCGGGCGACCTCATCAAGGAGATGGCAGCGGAGGTCGGCGGCACCGGCGGTGGCCGACCCGAGATGGCGCAGGCTGGAGGGAAAGATCCGGCCAAGTTAGATGCGGCGTTGGAAAAGGTTTTTGGATTGGTCGAACGCATGTTGGAGCGGTACACTCATGGAGGGTAAACGGATTCTCGCGCTCGATTACGGGACTGTGCGGATCGGGGTGGCCTTGAGCGATGAGCTGGGGTGGACTGCCCAGCCTCTTGAGACGATCAATCGGCGCACATTGGATCGCGATATTGCCCATATCGCGTCCCTTGTCGGGACTCATGAGGTCGGACAAGTTCTATTGGGTTTTCCCATTCAATTGGATGGGCGCGAAGGTCCAGCAATTCAAGCAATGCGCGAGTTCCAGGCCCGCTTGGAGCAGGGAGTGCCGGTTCCCGTTATTCTGTGGGACGAACGGTTGACGACGAAGGCGGCGGAAGATCTCTTGATCGCGGCCGATGTCAGCCGGAAAAAGCGGAAGGGTGTGGTGGATCGCATCGCCGCGTCGATTCTTCTCCAGAGCTATCTGGCAAGCCTTGAACCGGCGCCGAAGAAAGAGCCGGAATCATGGGCGAATGAGTCTGCGGACGGAGAAACGGTAGAACCATCTCATGAACCTACGAATCATTCTCGGATGTCTGCTGGTCGTAACGGCCGCACTTGGCGTCGCGGCGTATCAGACGATTCGCTGGGCTGAAGGCCCGGCCATTCCCACAGAAACGCATCCTCCCTCGAAAGTCGTCGTCATCCCGGATGGCTCGACGTTTCAACATGTCGCGACGCTGCTGGAGCGCGAAGGATTGATCAAGAACAGTTCCTTCTTTGTCTATTTTGGCAAATCCAAATCTGCCGACCGGAAAGTTCATGCAGGTGAATATGAGCTGAACCCTGGCATGACTCCGGCTGAGATTCTCGCGATATTGCTCAATGGCCACGTGGTGCTCCATCCGTTGACGATTCCCGAAGGGCTTACCATGGTCCAAGTCGCCGAGCTGGCTTCGCAAGACGGCCTTACGGATCGCGTGGAATTTCTTCGATTGGCGAAAGACCGAGCGTTCATTGGCTCGCTTGGGATTAAGGCGGAGACGCTGGAAGGATACCTCTATCCCGACACCTATAAATTTCCCCGTGGAGTCAAGACGCGAGAGGTGTTGGTGGCCATGGTCGAGCAACTAAAGGAGGTGGTCGGTTCGGATCTCCTCGCTCGAATGCAGGAGCTCAAGATGACCATGCACGACGTGCTGACTCTCGCCTCCGTGATCGAAAAGGAGACGGGGGCTGGCAGCGAACGGCCGGAGATTTCAGCGGTGTTTCACAATCGGCTGAAGAAGCACATTCCGCTACAGAGCGATCCGACTGTCATTTATGGCTTGCCGGCATTCGACGGAAATTTACACAAGAAAGACCTGTCGAGTCCCAGTCCCTATAATACCTATCGGGTGCAGGGGTTGCCGCCTGGACCGATTGCCAACCCGGGCATTCAGGCGATTCGCGCAACACTCTATCCGTCAGATTCGCGCTCCTTATACTTTGTCTCCAGGAATGATGGCACGCACCAGTTTTCTGCGACGCTGATCGAGCACAACAAAGCAGTAGAGAAATATCAGAAGCGGCCCTTTCGTCGTGGGACGCATCCCCAGACATCAATCGTCCCAGGGGAAGGACTTCTTGCCCATAATGAAGGAGTATCGTGACTGATGTCTGAATGGAATGTGCCGGATCTCATAGACCACACGGTGCTCAAACCGGGCGCCACAAAGATGGATGTGTTGAAACTGTGCCAGGAAGCGAAGGAACATCGATTCACCGTGATTTTTGTCCCGCCGTGCTATGTGGATGAAGCGGTGGCCGCTGTCGCGGGCACGGCGATTCGAGTCGGCATTCCTATCGGGTTTCCTCTGGGTGGTCACACGACGAAGACCAAAGTCGCCGAAGCCGTTGAAGCGGTCGCGCGCGGGGCCACGGTGCTTGATATGGTGATCAACGTGAGCCGGCTCAAATCTGGCGACTACGATCTTGTCCGGAACGATATGGCTGATGTCGTGCAGGCCACTGCGGGGGTTGAGCACAAAGTGATTCTGGAGACCTGCTGTCTGACACGAGAAGAAAAGATTATGGCCTGTCGTTTGGCGGTGGAAGCGGGGATGGACTACGTGAAGACTTCGACGGGATTTGCCGCCGCCGGTGCGACGGTTGAAGATGTGAGGCTCATGAAAGAGACTGTGGCGGGTCGCGCTAAGGTCAAGGCCTCCGGTGGAATTCGGGACTGGAAGACCACGCTGGCCATGTTAGAGGCCGGTGCGGATCGGATCGGCACCAGCGCAAGTCTCGCGATCATGGCCGAGTGGCGATTGCAACGACCACCTACCTCATAGCCCACAGTATTCATTAACGCTTCTGCTGTAATTGCCAATCCGCCGCTCTGTCGAATGTGAAATGTTAAATTTTGAATGGTGAATGTTCGGAAATCATCAGATCGAGTCCGACTCCGACAATTTAACATTCATCATTTCTCATTCAACATTCCCAATTCCGCTTCACGCGGAACGTATCCGATGCGGCGCTCTTCTGCTATAGTGCGCCCATGATTACTCGTATCATTGTGCTGGTGATCGATGGACTCGGTGTCGGGGCTCTGCCCGATGCGGCGGAGTACGGTGATGCCGGCTCTAATACCTTGTCTCATCTGGCCGATGCCGTTGGGGGACTCAACCTTCCCACGCTGGAAGCGCTTGGGCTTGGCCACATCGCGGAGATCAAAGGTGTGCGGACGATGGGGCAGCCGGAAGGGTGCTTCGGTCGTCTTGGGTTTCGCTCGAAAGGTGTGGATTCCATAGCCGGGTATTGGGAAATGGCCGGTCATCTGATGGACGTTGCCGGGCCGCTGTATCCCAATGGGTTTCCTCCCGATATGGTTTCAGTTCTCGAACAGGCATTTGGCCGCAAGATCGTCGGCAATCGTCGCTCGTCCGGAGTCGCCATGCTGAACGAGTGCGGAGCCGAACATCTCTCGTCGGGTGCGCCGATCGTCTGGACAGACGGACGACGAACCTGTCATGTGGCGGTGCATGAGAGTGCGATGCGGCGGGACGAGTTCTTTCAGCGCTGCCGTGACGCGAGAAAACTACTCAAGGACCCTTGGGGCATGTGGCGTGTTTCAGCCCATCCGCTCGCGGGCGATGCCGGGATGGTCCAGTTCGGTCCGCACCCTCGTGAGTTTGTCCTTGAACCTCCTGGGCCGACCATGTTCGATGTGCTCAATCGTGCCAGCCAGATTCTGATCGGGGTGGGAAAAGTCGGTGATCTCTTCAGCAGTCGTGGACTCACTCGTTCCGTTCCCGTTGCGCACTGGACCTCATTGTTTTCTGAGGTCACGGGGATGTTCAAAAAGGTTCCCCGCGGATTGATTTTCGCCGGACTCGATGTCCTGGAATCTGATGCAGCACAGTCGGCTACGGCCCTCCATGACTTCGATCGACGGCTCCCTGGGTTGCTGGAACAGCTTCGCCCAG
>JANNXZ010000155.1:0-3634 GCA_031409835.1 Nitrospirota bacterium | reverse complement strand
TCTCAGGTGCTCCCACTGCTCTCCCATTTTCACGCCGATATAGGCCAGGAGATAGCACCAGGGCAATGCGCCGAGAAACGTGTAGAGTATAAACCGATAAATATTCACTCTGGCAATGCCGGCCGGCAACGAGATGAAGGTTCGGACGACCGGAAGCATTCGGCTGAAAAATACGGCTGCATCGCCATATTTTGCAAACCATCGATCCGCCATCTCGATGTCTTTTTTCGACACCAACACATAGGGACCATATCGCTCGACGAAGGGCCGGCCGCCCCACACGCCGGCGTAGTAGGCCACCACCGACCCAGCGACGTTCCCGAGAGCGCCGGCCAACGTCACGCCCAGCATGGTGAACTGTCCCGTTGCCACGAGATACCCGGCAAAGGGCATGATGATTTCACTGGGCAATGGAATGCAGGCACTCTCAATGGCCATGGTGAAGAAAATGCCGGTGTAGCCGAATGTCGAGATCATCGACACGATAAACCGGCTGAGCTCTGTGATGATCGCTTCGATCAGATTGCCCACAGTCCTCTAGCTCCTCCGCTTGCTCTTTAATTTCGACGATGCAATCACCTGGCGCACATTCGGTCGACGCACCGTTTCCCACTTCCGAAATCGATCCAACACTCCATGGTTCGTCGTATCGAGGTGAATGGGGGTCAGCGAAACCGCTCCTTGCTCAAGCGCCTCATGGTCGGCATCCTTGCTTCGGCTCCACGACACACGGATCCCGGCAATCCAATAGTAGGTCCGGCCATGCGGATCGATCTTTTCAATGATCGGATTGTCGAAACGCCTGCGGCTGAGACAGGTGACCCGGATTCCGGTGATCGACCTAAACGGCCGGTTCGGAATATTGAGATTCACAAGCGTTTCGTCCGGCAAGCCCTCCTTCAGGATCAAGCGAGCGATACGAACGGCATACCGAGCCCCGGCGTCGAAATAAAAATGTTCCTGCCCCTCCTGTGACACGGCCATAGAAGGGACACCGAGAATCGTTCCTTCCATCGCGGCCGAAACCGTCCCGGAATACAACACGTCGTCGCCAAGATTCACGCCTTTATTGATTCCTGACACGAGGAGATCAGGTGGTGCGGGTAGAAGTTTCAATACGGCCAGATTCACACAATCGACAGGTGTTCCGTTCACCGCGTAGATCCGTGTTCCGACCTGATGCACTCGCAGTGGTTTATGAAGCGTCACGGCATGCGCCACCGCAGTCCGCTCACGATCCGGTGCGACCACCCACACTTCTCCCACTCTCGACACGGCCTTGGCGAGCGCCGTCAACCCAGGCGAATGAATCCCATCATCGTTGGTAACTAGGATGCGCATGGAGTCTATCTGGAACAAAAAGAGCTGCCCGCGGCAGCTCTCTGTTTCAGTACTGAGTGCTGAGAGCCGACTATCCTATTCGTCCCAGTCCTCAGCACTCTATGTATTGGTCGGGGCGAGCCGATTTGAACGGCCGACCACTCGCACCCCAAGCGAGTACGCTACCGGGCTGCGCCACGCCCCGACACATTCTATCTTTTCAATTCCACCGTTCCCCGCATTGTCCTCTCGGAGACAGCTGGAATGCAACCGGCTCGAAATCGACAAGGAAGAGCTCTCGTCAGTTGGAATGCGACTCCATGATTTTCAGAATCGCCTGGAGATTCCCTCGAAGTTTCTGCGCAAGTTCTTTGGGGCGTACTCGCTGGCTTGCCACACGGCCTCGCCTGGCCCAATATCGTTTGACACCTGCGAGCGTATGCCCCTCTTCGTAGAGCATCCGCTTGATCTCGAGCACGGTCTCGACTTCTCGCCTGACATAAAGCCGTTGGTTCCCGCGACTTTTCTTGGGCTTGAGAAACGGGAATTCCGATTCCCAGAATCGCAACACGTAAGCCGGTAGCTCGGCAATCTGGCTGACTTCGCCGATCTTATAAAAGATCTTGCTGCCCAGCCTGGGCTCGTTCCCCATGACCGGTCCTCGTGGTGGGATGAGTTAAGGTGATTGACGAGGTTACGAATTGACGTATTTCTTAAACACTTGACTGGGACGAAACGTCACCACACGACGTGGCGTGATTCCTATTTCTTCGCCGGTTCGAGGGTTCCGGCCCTTCCGTGCCCCTTTACTGCGCACCACAAAATTTCCGAATCCGGCAATCTTAACCGACTCTCCCTTGTGCAACACTTCTTTCAACATATTCAGCACGAGTTCGACAATATCCGCGGCTTCATTTTTTGAAATACCGACCTGCTTGTAGATTTCGTTCGCGATATCTGCCTTCCTCATGCGTTCCCCTCCGACACCTGCGCTCACGTCTCAAATGATTGCCGTGCACTTCGCTGCGCACGATTAGCAGTTTCGCTATAAGTTACGTGAGGTTATACGACCTGTCAAGAGGAAAGATGCCGGATCGGACTTCTCGCTCATTCATCTCTGGCCAGCAACTTGTATTCAATGCTGTCGGCCAATGCTTGCCAGCTCGCTTCCATGATGTTCTCAGACACGCCAACGGTACCCCACTTATCTTTATTGTCGCCTGATTCGATCAACACCCGGACTTTGGACTCCGTCCCACGATTAGCCGACAGCACTCGCACTTTGTAGTCGAGTAGTTTGACTTCTCGGAGTTGGGGATAGAACTTTTCCAACGCTTTTCGCAATGCATGGTCGAGCGCATTGACCGGGCCGGCTCCGACTGCTGCCGCATGTTCCACCACGCCGCCGACCTTCACCATCACTGTCGCTTCGGACGACGAGGCGCCATGGTCTTGTTTTTTCTCCACAATCACCCGAAACCCCAGAAGTTGGAACGCCGGTCTGTGCGTCCCCATCGCCTTCCGCATGAGCAACTCGAAGGAGCCTTCCGCCGCCTCAAATTGGTATCCTTGACTTTCACGCTCCTTCAACACGCCAATCAACTCCTGCAACTTGACGTGACTCTTGTCCAATTTGATCCCGTAGGCCTCGACCTTCTCCATCAACCCACTCCGACCTGCCGCGTCCGATACCAGTACGCGCTGGCGGTTGCCGACCAGCCCAGGAATCACATGCTCATAGGTCGCAGGATTCTTGAGCACCGCATGGATATGGACTCCGCCCTTGTGGGCAAACGCCGAATCTCCCACATACGGCTGGTGCTTATTGGGCATGAGGTTCGCGATCTCGGCCACGAATCCCGATACCCGTTTGAGATGGCTTAAACGGTCTCTCAACGCCGGACGTTTCATCTTCAGTTCAAGATTGGGAATAATTGAACAGAGATTGGCATTGCCGCACCGTTCGCCAATCCCGTTAATCGTCCCCTGCACTTGCACCACACCGGTTTCGATCGCGACCAGCGAGTTCGCGACGGCCATTTCGCAATCGTTGTGAGCATGAATCCCCAAGGGCACCGCGCACTCACGTCGAACGACCTCGCAGATCTCTTTGATCTCCCAAGGCATCGATCCGCCGTTGGTGTCGCAGAGAATCACCCGCTCGGCCCCGGCCGCAACGGCATGACGAATAGTTTCCAGCGCGTAGTCCGGATTGGTCTTGTATCCGTCGAAGAAATGCTCCGCATCGTAGAACACCCTCCGGCCTTTCGAACGAAGATGGGCCACGGAATCGCTGATGAGTTCGAGATTCTTC
>JANNXZ010000154.1:0-2269 GCA_031409835.1 Nitrospirota bacterium | reverse complement strand
TGTCCTTTGTTAAAGATAACGACCCAGGGGTTTAGGGGTTCAGGCTGAAGGCTGAAGCCTATCTACCTGACTCGTGATCATCAGCCAACTCACATGCCCGAAGTGTTGTGTGGTCACGCACGCTGTACCCCTAAAACCTTCAGCCTAAAAGCCTTCAGCCTATCTACCTGCGTCGTGACCGTTACACCTTAATGGCAATCATCTTCTTCATCACGATACCGCCGAGGATCATCATAATCGCTGCTCCAGCAACCATCTGCTGACCCATGGGATCGGTAAAGAGCGGCATCAAGTATTCCGGATTGACGACGTAGAAAAGCATCCCCATACCAAACGGCAGCGACATTAAAATGATGGCTGAAAGGCGTCCATCGGCAGATAAAGCTCGAACCTTCTTCTTCAACTCGAAGCGTTTTCTGATCAACCGGCCCAGCGAATCGACGATCTCCGCCAAATTACCGCCCGTTTCACGCTGAATATTGACGGAGGTAACGAAGAACTTCACGTCCATCAATTCAACACGGTCGGCCATATGTCCTAGGGATTCCGGCACGGACACCCCCATGGATATTTCGTCGAACCCTCGCTGGAACTCACCCGCGATCGGGTCCCGCATCTCGCTACCAACCATCTTCATGCCGACGAACAACGCATGTCCGGCACGAAGCGACCTCCCAATTAGCTCAAGAGCGTCCGGAAGTTGCCGTTGAAACTCGCCAAGCCGATGCCGCTTTCTATAATAGAGATGCCCCCAGGGTATGGCCATTCCAGCTCCGGCGCACCCCAGCGCGATGAACGGCTGCCCAATGATCGCTCTGCTTCCCAACAATCCACCGACAACGGCCAGCAAAGCCGAGGCCAGCACATAGACAGAAAGCGAGAAGGGGGCTTTCGCCTGATCGTGGACCTTTGCAAGCCGAGCAGCATATTGTTGCTCCCTCAGCTTGGCCAGCAACGCGTTGAGCCAGGGAATCTCACTATAGGTTTCCTTCACAATGAGATTCTGGGTCTTATTCAGATCTGGCCGTTCAGCCCAGCTTTGCAGCCGCTCCTTCACACGCTGCTCATCGCGAGCGCCGCGCGACCTGGAGCGGACAAAATAGTAGGCCCCCTCGAAAAGGAGAACGACGGTGATAAAGATGCCAAAGGCGATCAACGGGGTTAGCATTCGTACACCTTAGCCGCATCGAACAGTTCATTGGGGATTTGGATGCCCATCGCCTGAAACTTCTCGGCGAATTTTGGCCTGATGCCGGTCGCTCGAAATCGCCCCTTGACCTTCCCATTCTGATCTATCCCGGTCTGCTCGAACTTAAAGATTTCCTGCATCGTCACGATGTCGCCTTCCATACCACTCACTTCCTGCACACTCATCACTTTTCGCGAGCCATCGGACATACGCGACAGCTGTACGATCACGTCCAGCGCGGACGAGATGTAATGCCGAAGCGCCTTGCTCGGCAAGTCGAAACCTGCCATGGCCACCATCGTCTCAATCCTGGTCAAGGCATCGCGGGCGGAATTGGCGTGAACGGTCGTAAGCGACCCGTCGTGGCCGGTATTCATCGCCTGAAGCATATCCACTGTTTCCGCGCCTCTCACCTCGCCCACGACGATACGGTCGGGCCTCATGCGAAGCGCATTCTTCACGAGGTCGCGTTGGGAGACTTCTCCCTTGCCTTCGATATTGGCCGGCCTGGTCTCCAACCGCACCACGTGATCCTGCCGCAGTTGAAGCTCAGCGGCATCCTCAATCGTCACAATCCGTTCAGTTGTCGGGATAAATCCCGACAGGATGTTCAGAACCGTCGTTTTCCCGCAGCCGGTTCCACCGGAGATCAGCACATTGAGACGCGCCCGGACGATTCCTCGTAACAGTTCGGCGATTTCAGGAGTGAGGGTGCGCTTCTCGATCAAGTCGGTGACTTGCAGCGGATCTTTGCTGAATTTTCTGATCGACAGGCAGGCGCCATCGAGCGCGCAGGGAGGAATAATGGCATTCACGCGTGACCCATCCGCCAGCCGAGCATCCACCATGGGAGACGACTCATCGACACGGCGGCCCATTCGCGCCACAATGCGCTCGATAATTCTTCGAAGATGCGCCTCGTCCCGGAACCGGACAGCCGTTCGTTCCAGCTTCCCATATCGCTCGACATAGACTTGCTTATGGGAATTCACCAAGATGTCGTTGATCGTGTCATCTTTTAGCAACGGCTCCAAGGGACCCAGTCCATTGACCTCGTGCAGAATGTCCTGCACCATTTGC
>JANNXZ010000153.1:0-4080 GCA_031409835.1 Nitrospirota bacterium | reverse complement strand
CTTATAGACCGGTCCCGGTTCTCGGACAAGGGGGTCATGGGCTAGAACATACTAGAAACGTGCAGGGGAAAACGTTGACAAGCACATAAACAGGGGTAAGAATCCTCCCCAATTTACAGTCCGCGTAACCGTATTCTTCATGCAAGTATTCTCAAAGGGTAACCTCTCATGCCTCCAATCAGATGGGCTAGCGATCCTATAGCGGTGATTCAATCATTCGAGACTCGGCACAGGAGCCCATCAGCTGGTGCCCTTTTCGCTTGGGCAGCATCCACGACTGAAAGCCTTCATTATCTTGATGATATCGATCAGGCCTACGATGCTTCGCACACAGTTGCTGGTGCTCATCCTCCAGATGTCGTCGATGTCGCCCATGCGCGCTGGGCGACTAGCGCGTGTGTCACGGCTCTAGACCTGTGTGCCGCAGGCCTCGGTCGTTCTTTCTGCAAGCACAGTGGTCCACGCGAACTTGATTTAGCATCCTTCGATGCTAACAAACTATTCAAACGACGAGTTGCTTGGCGAGCACAGCTTCCCCAGTTGGCGCTGGGGTGGGTAGATGGTGTAATGAGGGATGCCGATTACATGAGGGTAAAGGAAGGACGCGATTGGTTAATCCACTCTCGGCTTAACAGGCATTTCACTATTTGCCCTGGAGGGCCACCTCAGCGTCTCAAACTTGAGCTGCAATCGACACAGCTGGAGGTTCGATACGTTGTTGCGGTTGCCCGAGATGTTGCGACACGCTACGTCTCCGCGTTTTTGTGTTTGCTACCCAACCTGTAGGTGTAAACAAAGCGGCATGATCCCTTAAGTCCCCAGAATTTTGACTGGAGATCAGAACATGAGTCACACGGCAGCGGTGCATTC
This sequence comes from Nitrospirota bacterium, assembly GCA_031409835.1. Lineage (GTDB taxonomy): Bacteria > Nitrospirota > Nitrospiria > Nitrospirales > Nitrospiraceae > Palsa-1315. The sequence continues at coordinate 3,210 of JANNXZ010000153.1, read as the reverse complement.
TTCTCGGGTGGGAGCTTTGTTTCTCGTGCTGGTTGTGCTGCCCTACACTGTTGCCGCGCACGCACAGCAATTATCACCCGCAGGACAGCAACCTGTGAAGCCAGTCGCTGCAACGATCGTCGGATCTATTACTGACGCGGAAGATGCAATCATCCATATCCTGATGATGAGTGAGAAGTCACCGACCGCGAAAAGCGGTACTGGCTTCTTCATTAGTCCAACTGGATACCTCCTCACTGCAGCTCATAATCTTAACTCCGATCAAGCAGGTGCTCGTCCCTTTGTCTATACAAAAGAGGGTAAAGCCGTACTCCTATCGGTAGTAAGGATCGATACCGAACTTGACGTGGCCGTACTATTTGCTCCAATCCCGATACGAAAGTACTTTGCATTGTCTGACAATGCCCTTGGTGAGGTGGGAAGGCGGGTGACATTTGGAGGTTTCCCAGATCCCTATTCCGAACAGAGGGGTATCCCGCCTGTGTCGTTCCGTCGGGCTGGCGTTTCAGCCGTAGATACTGTCTCGATGGGATCAACCGGATTGACCCGTCAAATAATCAAGCTCGATCAGGCTTCGAATCCGGGGCACAGCGGTGGACCGGTTTTTTCCGATGAGTCGTTCGCAGTGATCGGCGTGATGCGTGCCACGGTAACTGGCCCATCGCCTATGCCTCCCAACTCCGGCGTCACGCAGTATCAGGGCTTTGCGCTGGTGACGCCGATAGCATACGTGCGCCCGTTCGTCCTTGACCTGCAGAACCTAGCTGTCCTGTCGGAGCCTCCTGAGGCTGGTACGGCACTGCGTTGGTACAAAGCGCGGCTGCGACAAGAGCTCCTCGATCATCTCGATGTTGCGAACGCGAACAAGCAACTATTTAAAGGCAACATCGAGTCCATTGAGAAAGGTGCAGGCGAATATCTGATGCCTCCGGCCCGATATCGCCGGGAGGCATGGAGTGTGGTCCGTGAAGACCCGAGAGCAGATACAGTTCTAGGCAAGGAACTCATGGTCGCCCTTCGTTCATATTACTTTGAGGTCGGCAGGCACCAGGATCTTCTGGAAGCACGAGAGTCAGTACGTCTTGGGCAATGGGCATTATCAAGTCGCAGTAGCCTATTGAAGGATCACGACAAAGCTCTTCTTGCGCAAACAAATTCAGTGGAAGCTGCGGCGACGATACTTTCTGGGAAACTAGATAACGAGAAAGAATGAGGGTTAATAGGAGGGAGTCTTTTGTCTGTGAAGGCGACGGGTCTGTGAGCGACTCGTCGCCTTTTTGTTTTTAGGAGCTATAGCGCTGGAGGTAGCATGTGGGAGCCGCCTGCCGACTTCACCGGAGGCGCGGGGACCCGCGGAGGTTTCAGCGAGAAGGAAAGCTGGAACTGACTACGGCACCACGGTCGCAGACCGTGGCCACGGGAATTCCAGAAGGTTTCCGCTCGCTGGAACCCAGAAGGGTCGCGTCGGGAGGTGCGGAGGCAAGCGGCTCCCACATGCTGATTGTTTTAGAGAGTCGTTTGGAGGCGAGGACTAGTCTGCTTCTGGTTCAGTGCCGCCGTGCTGGTGAGAAACCCGATCTTCATCGAAGAGTGCGGCCATTTCCTCGGCGATCATGTCACCGTCGTCTTGAATGGCGATGAGTGGGATTTCTTTTCTCACCTTGGCCACGGGCTCTGGCGCGGGAGCCTCGGGGGCCTTGGCGGGGGGAGTCTTTGGTGTCTCACTCATGCGGGAATTATACACCACGCAGGGGATGAAAAGGGGAGTTATTCAAACGCTTCTAAGGAGGACTGCTCCGGGTATGTTTTCTGGCACGAGGTACAGGTCAGGAAATAGATGGATTCTCGGACGGACATGGTGATGCGAAAATTGAGGCTTACGCCTCGTTGATTGCAAGTCGGACAGGACATTTCCTTGAGCCGGTAAGGGATATCTGGTTGTGTGCGAAGGTAGAACTCCATATCCGTGTAGATTGGGAAGGTGTAGTAGCATTTCCTACAGATGCCGCGCCATTCACCGTCCGCCTGCATAGAGCGTTCGTCGACTCCAAAGCTTGACCCCTTGCAAATGGCGCACTGGACAGTTCCAAGCCTGGTTTCCACTTCTTTCATGGTCGGGTTCGGCATCTGGGACGCTCCTTGTACAGCAGTATGGGCTAGTATAGCGTTCGCATCGAAACGACTGCAACGGGGCCACGTTTTCCCTTGACCTGGTGCGCGTCGCTCTTATACTAACTGCATCATGCACATGATCACCGAAAAGCTGTTGGTTGGGAATATCAACGACGCGAAGGAACCGCCGGTTAAGATCGGCGCGCTGCTTCTTGTCGCTGCTGAGTATGCCTCGGAATCCCCCAGTTGGCTGATCTCTGGCAGGATTCCGTTTTCGGAGTATGCCGAAGCTGAACCGCTCTTGCTGGACCAAGCCGTGAGCTGGGTTGAACAGCATATTTCAGACAATCGTGTCATGGTCTGTTGCCGCGCTGGCATGGGCCGGTCCGTGTCGGTCGTGATGGCCTATCTCTGTTGTGTCCAAGGGATGACGTATGATGAGGTCCTGAAATTGGTCATGAGGCGTCGTCCCGGCGCCATGCCGCTTCCCAACCTCGAAAAAGCCATCACCAAAGTCAGCCTTCTACGTGAGGCTCGCGCGAAGGATAAGAAGAAGCGCGCTTCAGGCCCAGCCTCCGGCGCCTAACCGCAGTATCGAACGAGCCCTTCCCACAGCAGGTCTTCATCTACATTGCCTTTCCAGTGCCACCCATGGCCTAATCAAAATTGCATGGCACAGAAGTGGCCACCCTACTGAGGATCTCTCTCTATGCCGGAATTACCGGAAGCTGAAGTCGTTGCTCAGCAACTACGAACTCATCTCCTTGGCGCACGGCTCAACGAGTGTTGGGTGGGGCGAGCGGATATTGTTCGGGAAGGGTTGCCTACGCTCTCGTGGTACTCCGGTGCAGCGCTGGAAGGGGTAGAGCGATACGGCAAGAGCGTTGCTTTGGGGTTTCAAAAAGAGGGCGAACTCAGATATGTCGTTGCCGAGCTTGGCATGACCGGCCTTCTGCTCTTTCGCGCGACGCAGACGAAACATCCGCAGCATGTGCATGTTCGCATGTCGTTCACGGGGAGCCGTGAGTCTGAGCTGCGCTATTGGAATCCTCGGCGTTTCGGACGGCTGTCCTTGCTCGATCGGGTAGGACTCGACCG
>JANNXZ010000152.1:0-5217 GCA_031409835.1 Nitrospirota bacterium | reverse complement strand
CGTACCGACACCCACTTCCGATACAAGCTTGACCGACACCGCTGCGTCAGGATTGGAGTTTTTCAAATCGAAAATGAGCTGCGCCAGATCTTCGATGGAATAGATGTCATGGTGAGGAGGCGGCGAAATGAGCTGCACGCCAGGTGTCGCATAGCGAAACCGCGCGATGTTCTCATCGACCTTGTGGCCTGGCAATTGACCGCCTTCGCCCGGCTTGGCCCCCTGCGCCATCTTGATCTGCAATTCTCTCGCATTCACCAAGTAGTGGCTCGTGACACCGAACCGTGCCGATGCCACCTGCTTGATGTAGCTATTTTTCGAATCGCCGTTCGGCAGCGGAACGAATCGAGCCGGGTCTTCTCCACCCTCGCCGGTGTTGCTCTTGGCGCCCAAGCGATTCATCGCAATCGCCATGGTCTCATGCGCTTCCTTGCTGATCGAACCAAAGGACATGGCGCCCGTCGTAAACCGCTTGACGATTTCCTTCGCCGATTCCACTTCCTCGACCGGAATCGGTTCCGGCAGGAACTTGAACTCGAGCAGCCCGCGCAGGTTTGAGCGCCGCTTGCTCTCGTCGTTCACGAGCTGGGAAAACTCAGCGAAGGTCTTGGGATCGTTGGCCTTCGTCGCGTGCTGCAGCTTCGCGATCGTGTCCGGATTCCAGTTGTGGTGTTCTCCTTGGATGCGGTAGTGGATCTCCCCGCCGAAGTCGAGTTGCCGTATCGGCGACGGCTCATAGGCCAGGCGGTGGCGCCGAAGCGTCTCCTCTCCGACCTCGCGAATGCCAATCCCTTCCACGCGCGACGGCGTGCCGGTGAAGTACCGGCCGATGAGTTCACGATTCAATCCGATGGCCTCGAAGATCTGCGCGCCGCAGTAGGATTGCACCGTCGAAATGCCCATCTTCGAGAAAATCTTGAGCAGCCCTTTGTTGATCGCCTTGATGAACTTGCCTTCCGCTGTCTGCGCATCCAGCCCCTCAGGAAAATAGCTCTCGCGATCGAGGTCCACGATCGACTCGAAGGCCAGATACGGATTCACGGCCCCGGCTCCATAGCCGATCAAGCAGGCGAAGTGGTGCACATCTCGCGGCTCACCGGTCTCCACGATAAGGCCGACTTCAGTCCTCGTGCAGTCGCGCACAAGATGATGGTGGACAGACGCGATGCCGAGAAGGCTCGGAATCGGCGCCCATTCTTCGTTCACCCCGCGATCACTCAAAATCAGAAACTTGTAGCCGTCTTTGATCGCCTGGGAGGCCTGTCGGCAAAGTTCGTCCACTGCGGCCCCAAGTCCCTCCGGCCCTTCGGCCACACGGAAGAGCATTTTGAGCGTCTTGCTCTTAAAATGCGGATCGGCGAGTTCGCGGATCTTCTGAAGTTCGGCATTCGTCAGAATCGGCTGCTTGACTCGAATACGACGGCAGGCCTCCGGATGCTCATCCATCAGATTCGGCTTGGGCCCGATGCTGGTTGTCAGCGACATCACCAATTCTTCGCGGATCGGATCGATCGGCGGATTCGTCACCTGGGCGAACAGCTGCTTGAAATACTTAAAGAGCAATTGCGGCCGATCGGACAACACCGCCAATGGCGTATCTGTACCCATCGAAGACGTTGTTTCCTGCCCCTCCACCACCATGGGGGTGATGACCATCTTTAGCTCTTCGATAGTGTAGCTAAATGCCTGCTGGCGCTGACGAAGTGTCAGGTGGTCCGGTTGCGGCACATTGCTCGGATCGGGCAACTCATCGAGCGAAATCCGATATTGCGTGACCCAGGACCGATACGGCTTGCGGCTCACGATCTCGGCCTTCACTTCCTCATCGTCGATGATGCGTCCTTGCACGGTATCGACCATGAACATCCGGCCCGGCATGAGACGCCCCTTCTGCCTGATCTTCCGAACATCCATCGGCAACACACCGGCTTCTGACGCCAAAATCACCAGGCCGTCCGTCGTCACTTGATAGCGGCAGGGACGCAATCCATTACGATCGAGCGTCGCGCCAATGAACTTGCCGTCGGTGAAACAGACCGCCGCAGGACCGTCCCAGGGCTCCTGCATCGCCGCGTGATACTCATAGAACCCCCGCCGGTCGAGATCCATTTGCGGATTCGCAACCCAGGGTTCGGGAATCAGCATCATCATCGCGTGCGGGAGGGAGCGGCCCCCCATGGTCAGGAATTCCACGGCATTGTCCAGGCACGCGGAGTCGCTCTGCTGCTCGGAGACAATCGGATACAGCTTGGCCAAGTCCTGGCCGAACAATTCAGAGTTAAGCCGCCCTTGCCGAGCGCGCATCCAATTCACGTTGCCCTTGAGCGTATTGATCTCGCCGTTATGGCAAATGTAGCGATACGGATGTGCTAATGGCCAGGTGGGGAACGTGTTCGTACTGAAGCGGGAATGCACGAGGGCAAGCGCACTCATCAGACGCTCATCCTTCAAGTCCTGGTAGTAATCCGACATCTGCTCCGGAAGCAACAGCCCCTTGTAGATAATCGTGTTCGCCGACAGGCTGGAGATGTAGAAGTAGTCACGCCCCTGAATCGCCGATTCACGGATGGCCGTTTCCACCCGCTTGCGAATCACGTAGAGCTTGCGTTCGAACTGCCCTTCATTGAGGACATCGCGGGCGATGAACACCTGCCGCATAAACGGCTCGGTGCTGCGCGCCACGGCGCCGATCGCATCGCTCTTGACCGGCACATCGCGCCAACCAAGAAGCCGAGCGCCCTCTTCGCCAATCATTCTGGCAAAGAGCGCCTCACACTGTTGCCGGGCATCGACCTCGCGCGGGAGAAATACCATCCCCACGCCATACTCCCCGGCATTGGGCAGAGCAACCCCCATATCGCCGGCTGCACGCGTGAGGAATTCGTGCGGGACTTGAAGCAGAATCCCGGCGCCATCCCCCGTGCAAGGGTCACAGCCCTGCGCCCCCCGATGACTCAGATTCTCAAGAATCTGGAGCCCCTGCTGAACAATGGTATGGGATTTCTGGCCCTTGATATTGACGATAAAGCCTATCCCACAAGAGTCTTTCTCCTGCTCAGGATCATAGAGGCCTTGCTTCGGCGGAAGACCGGGGATGCTCATCGTTCGTATCTCGTTAAAAATGTAGGCGTGTATGCTACCAGACTGAGGCTATACCTGGGGACAATCGGGATGGCTAACCCCGTCACTCACAAGGAAAATTCCGTTCATTTTCGTCCCACTCACCTTAATAGAAGCACGATTCTTCTGTCAAGATTGTCTTGCCCATGTCGACTGCCCCCCAAAGGGGTCACCAGCTTGACTTTGTTTCCTTCTCTGCCCTACCATCCGCACCATGTCCGAAGGCCCAATTACCTCCACGATCAACACCATGGCGGACGTCTGGGAGGCGTACCGCGATGAATTGGAAGGGATGGAACGACAGGCTCGGACGAACCTCGATTCCAGTGTGGCACTCGTCAATACCGTCGCCGCCCATATCCTGAACAGCGGCGGAAAAAGAATCCGACCATTTCTGCTGCTGCTCTCTGCCCGTCTCTGTGGCTATACCGGTCGCGATCATCACCAACTCGCCAGTCTGGTGGAGTTCATTCATACCGCGTCCTTACTCCATGACGATGTGGTCGACGAGGCCGATATCCGCCGAGGACGGCGAACTGCCCGAAAAGTCTGGGGCAACCAAATCAGTATCCTTGTCGGTGACTACCTCTACTCCAAAGCCTTTTGCCAGGTTGTCGACTTCCATCACCATGGGATTAACGAAGTGCTCGGCGATGCCTGCAAGAAGATGGCGGAAGGCGAAGTGCTTCAGCTCTATTACAACGGCAACCCCTCCATGTCGGAAGCGGAATACCTCAAGATTGTCGAATACAAAACGGCCGGCCTGATTGCCGCAGCTTGTCGCATGGGCGCCATGCTCGCGGATGCCTCAGAGACCCAGCAGGATGCGCTCTTCCGGTTCGGCCTCCATCTTGGGATCGCCTTCCAAGTGGCCGACGATACGCTCGACTATACGGCCAATGGCGAAAGTTTTGGCAAGTCGCTGGGACAGGATCTTCGCCAAGGCAAAGCCACGCTCCCGCTGTTACATCTACTGCATCATTGTTCGGAGCAGGACCGGCAGATGATCGTCGACCGTATGGAACGTAGATCCCTCACAGAGGAAGACCTTGGGCGATTCATTCACTTGATGAAAGAAATGGGCTCGATTACCTACGCCATGGATCGCGCACGATCCTATATCGCTGCTGCCCAACAAGATCTCGACCAGTTCGAAGACAGTACGGCCAAACGAGCCCTCTCGGTGACCGCCGACTACATGGTTACCCGCGACCGATAATCTTTCTCCTGCGTGTTCCACGCCTCCGGGGCATCGGAAGGCGCCGCGCAGCGGGAAAGGTTCCACCCCTCGTGTCGTTGCGCCGCAACGGCCCAAACCACTTACTGAATAGAGGATTCACTATGTCGACAATTATTCCGTTTCATGGCACACGGTACGATACGACGGTTGTCGGAGATATCACACAGGTCGCGGCGCCGCCCTACGACATCATCGATGCGGCCGGGCAGAAGGCCTTGCACGATCGCCATCCGCAGAACATCATTCGGCTCGAATTGGGACTCGACCAACCAGGCGACGCCCCGACTCATAATCGATACACCCGTGCGGCATCGACCCTTCGCGATTGGCTGAAGAGCGGGGCGCTGAAACGCGATGCGCAGCCGACCCTCTACTACCATACGATCGAATACACCGCGCCTTATGCTCCATCCGGTTCGCCGACAAAAACTCTCAAGGGCTTTCTCGCCGCCGTCAAACTGGAAGCGCTCGATTCTGGACATATCTACCCACACGAGAATACACGCTCAGCCGCTAAAACAGATCGGCTGAATCTTCTCGAAGCCTGCAAAGCGAACTTCAGCCCCATCTGGTCGCTCTACTCCGACCCTCAAGGGACGGTGATGGGCCTGCTGGAGGGGGCAGTGAAAGGGACACCTGCCCCGATCGACTTTCGCGACGATGTGGGGTTCCGTCAACAACTCTGGGCTGTAACAGATCCAGCCGTACTGAAGCACGTCGTCGAGACCTTGCGCAGCAAACCGCTGTTTATTGCGGACGGCCACCATCGCTACGAGACCGCGTTGAACTATCAGAAACTCCGTCGGCAACAGGCCGGATCACCGGACGGCCAGCACTCGTACGACTCGGTGCTGATG
>JANNXZ010000151.1:0-10787 GCA_031409835.1 Nitrospirota bacterium | reverse complement strand
AAGGCCTTGCCCTGCTCTTTCACAATGTCGCTCACGACCCGATCCAGCTCCCCTTGCCGTCTCCCGGTGATCACGACCGATGCCCCCTCGCGCGCAAAGGCTTTCGCAATCGCTTCACCAATACCCGCGTTGCCTCCTGTGACGACCGCAACCTTTCCACGCAATCGATTCATCGCGCGTGATCCTCTCGTTCTTCGTGAATATCAGCAGCCTCCCCGACAGACTCAACAGCGTGAGCTGCGGGCCACAAACCAGACTCGATTTTCCTCGCCACCGTAATAAAGCCAGAATGGGCGACCATTCGATGATCCGGCCGTACGCTGCGCCCCTGAATGGACCAGGTCCTCAACAGCGTTTCAAATGTTTCGACCATACCAAAGACCGTTGCTCGCTCAAGAGCCTCAACCGTCTGCACCACTTGAGGGACGGTGGGAACAAAGCTCAGATACATGCCGCCAGAACGAAGCACCTGTGCGGCATGTGGCACTACCTGCCAGGGTTCAGGAAGATCGAGGACGAGACGATCGAAGGGCAAACCATCGTCGAGCAGGCTGATCCCCTCGTATGCGTTCCGACGAAGCGGGATGAGATTTGGCATCGGACCCATGTATCGTTCAATGTTCGTCATCGCCGTTCGCGCGAAATCCTCACGGGCTTCGTAGGTTACCACCAGGCCACGCGGGCCCACGGCGCGCAAGAGGGCCATCGTCAATGCTCCAGAGCCAGTCCCCGCTTCGAACACGCGTGCGCCAGGATAGACATCCGCCCACATAGGAATGAGCGCAAGATCCTTCGGATACAACACCTGCGCGCCACGCGGCATCTTCAGCACATAGTCACCGAACGTGGGCCTAAGCGCCAACATCGTTTTGTTCCCAGAAAGCGTGACTAAAGAACCATCAGGCTTTCCAATGAGGTCATCATGGGCAATTTTGTGGCCACTCAGTTGATAACGATCTCCGGCCTTCAAGGTCAGGGCATACTGCCGCCCTTTCTTGTCGACCAGATGGATACGCTCGCCCGATTGAAAATATGACATCGGAGCCCATTTTAGAAGTGCCGCGCCGGGTTTTCAACAAGACAACGACCACGATCACGGATTTCTCGACTTCTCACACAGGTTTTCTTGGAGAGCCCATTCCTTCGATACGATCACCCAGTTTAAAAAGCTGACCCGGAGAATAAATGTGGCAATTACGCCTATTGCTCTATAGCTATCCCTACACACCTGCAGCAAGGTTGCCTCACACTCTCTCAATTCCCTTCATTAGATCACGCTAATAGTGCTGTCTTTTCCTGGTGATCGCGATCCGCCGTTCTCATAAACGATCCAGCACAGGATTTGCTGCGTAGAGAGATAGCGAAACAACTTGGCAGCACAGATCCCAGCGTGAATCGTTTAGCCGAAAGTTGTCTCTCACAGAGCAGAGGAAAAAACTGGAGCCTGTGAGGATACGACGATGAGACATACAACATCAGGTAGGCAAAGGAGGGACGACAACATGAAAGAGAGTTTATTCCCTACCCCTGAACAGGAAGAGCTTGCCACGATTGCAAAGGACGTTGATGCGGACGATCCCGAGGCGAGCGGCCTCTTAGATGTGATCGGCCGAGATACATCCGAAGAGGAACCGCCTGAGAAGCCGACAAAGGCGGTGACACGTACCGCCGTGAGCAGCGGCCCATTCATATTGGAGTCACTCTACTTTCGCTCCTTTGGCGAACGTGCCCTATTGACCAGAGAAGAAGAGGTCGAGCTGGCGAAGAAAATTGATGAGGGAACGAGCACCATTCGGAAGGCCTTACGCCACGCCATACGAGTCTTCCCCCGGCGCAAACGCACGGACTCTGTGCTCGATACGAAACACACACTCCAGATGATCAGAGGGTTGAGCGGACTCTCAGCCACCGCGATCGATAAGGCCGAGCAAAGTCTCACCGAGATGATCGAGCCGGGAACGGGACAGCAGAAGCTTCCGGTTGCCATCGCCAAGCAGCTCAAGGAAGAGTTGGCCATCCTCCGTTCTGCTCGGATCGTACTCGAACGGGCAAAGGATGAATTGGTTCGCTGCAACCTGCGGCTTGTTGTGGATGTCGCAAAACATTACACGGGCCGCGGCCTGACTTTGCTGGATCTCGTGCAAGAAGGAAATATCGGGCTGATGAAAGCGGCCGAGCGCTATCAATACCGCAAAGGGTTCAAGTTCAGCACCTATGCAACCTGGTGGATTCGCCAAGGCATCACGCGAGCACTGGCGGACCAATCGCGGACCATTCGCATTCCGGTTCACCAAACTGAAGCCTCGCATCGCATCCTCCGCGTGACCAAAAGACTCGGGCAACAGCTGGGCCGCCCGGCCCGACTCGAAGAAGTGGCGCAGGTGCTACGAATGAGACCGGAACGACTCCACGAAACCATGCAGGCTTTTCAAGAGCCAGTCGCCTTAGAGAAACCAGTGGGCGACGGAAGCACGGAATTCGGGGAACTGCTCCCCGACCTGCAAGCCGTCCCACCCGATGCCCATGTGCACCGGACGGAAATGTCGCACCAGCTTGAACGCATTCTCGGCACGCTCACGCCCCGAGAACAAACTGTTATCCGGCTACGCTTCGGTATCGGCCACGATCAGGCCTGCACGCTGGAGCAGGTGGGGCAGAGCCTGTCGGTGACGAGGGAGCGGATTCGTCAGATCGAAGCGAAAGCGCTCAAAAAAATGAAAACCCCCCAGATTAAGGAAATGTTTGCCGCCATCCAGTAAGCCACAGACTCGTGAAGCAGAAAATTGGCGAGGATCGTCCTCGCCAATTTTTCGTTCTGCGACTTTCACCCTGAGACCACTTGTGCGACAATGAGGCCGACTCGAGTAGACGAGGCCCCATGACGAATGTGCGTACAACACAGCCAAGCGCTCACCTCTTTCGCTTCTTCACCATTCCATTACTTCTCATCATCACCCTGGCACTGGATACGACGATCGTCCACGCTGAAGCGTCGTTTGGACCGGCCCCTTCTGACGAAACATCCCTTCCTGCGCCCTTGGAAGGCGCCATTCTCACACACGGCGTGGCGACAACTCCTACGCAAGCCCACCCTGGATCGGTGTCCAGTGTCGGAGGAGTCTTGCGGCAGTATTACCCCGTCGGCCAACAACAAATTGACGATCCTGGAGACCGTTGGCACTCCCTCCTCCCTTCGGGAGACCAGCTGATACTGCAACTGACCATTCAGAGAAAGGACGCCCAGTCCACGATCTCGCTTCAGAATCCCCTGCTGCTGAAGGCGATCCTGTGAGTCACACCGATGGATCACACCTAGATCATGATTTCCTCGGACAGGGAAATGGGCCTCTCCCGACGCTTACATCACAAGCTGGTACGCTTGTCAGATTTTTGCAACCTGTTCCCTATGCCGAAGCCTGGGCACTTCAGAAACAGATACAGGAAGGACGGATTGCAGAGAAACAAGGGGATACGTTGTTGCTCCTTGAGCACTCGCCAGTCTATACCCTAGGCCGTACCACCCAGCCAACACATTGGGACTGCGGGGAAGAGGCCCTCCGCCGGACAGGCGCGAGTCTCCAGTTCGTAGATCGTGGCGGCTCGATTACCTACCATGGACCTGGACAAGTCGTGGGCTATCCCATCCTCAAGCTGTCACATTATTGCTCAGGACCGAAACAGTATGTACGGAAGTTGGAGGAGGTCTTGATCCATACACTCTTGCGATGGAGGATTGAGGGCTATCGCATTGAGAAGAAACCTGGCGTCTGGGTACGCTGGAATGATGTTGATGCGAAGATCGTTGCGATCGGAGTCCGGATCGATCATGGGGTCACGATTCACGGATTTGCGCTCAACGTCGATTTGGATCTCTCCCCTTTTTCCCATATCATGCCCTGTGGCCTAACACAGTGCCACGTCACATCCATGGCCGAGGTGCGGCAGTCCGCCGTGTCGCCCTCAATTGTCGCGCAACAGCTGGCGGAAGAGTTCGCACGAATATTCAACATTCAATGGATGAGTGTCCCGCCAGACATCATGGGACAGGAGCACCATGATCACCACCTCACCTCGACGTACCCACTTCACACTTGACCAAAGGAGCACACCATGCACGAACTCGACACACCGACGTTCCGGCTGGCAGTTGCACAGTTTGATCAAGCGGCTGAAGCCATGGAGCTTGATCACAACTTACGCGAGCGGCTGAAACTTCCACAGCGGTCGCTGATTGTCAGCGTGCCTGTCCGGATGGATGACGGTCGAGTCGAAGTCTATACCGGCTATCGCGTGCAACATGATTCTTCTCGCGGTCCCACGAAAGGCGGCATTCGCTATCATCCGGATGTGAATCTTGGGGAGGTCGCGGCACTCGCCATGTGGATGACCTGGAAATGCGCATTAGCTAACCTGCCTTATGGCGGAGCCAAAGGTGGCGTCGCGATTGCCCCCAAACAATTCTCGCAGCCAGAGTTACAACGATTGACCAGGCGCTATGCAGCGGAAATCTTCCCACTGATCGGGCCAGACAAAGACGTGCCGGCCCCAGACGTCGGTACTGACGCCCAAGTGATGGCCTGGATCATGGATACATACAGTCAACAGGTGGGGTATTCGGTACCTGGCGTCGTCACAGGCAAGCCCCTATCGATTGGAGGAAGTCTCGGGCGTGAGGAAGCCACCGGCCGCGGAGTGGTCTGCGTCACCATGGAAGCGCTGCGCCACCTCAAGCTCGACATTCGAAACACAACCGTAGCCATACAGGGGTTCGGTAACGTCGGGACTCATACCGCCCGCATCATGCAGGAGTGTGGTGCACGCGTTATCGCAGTGAGCGACGTGCAGGGTGGCATTCACAATTCGAACGGTTTAGATATTCCTGAGCTCCTGACTCGTTATAAGACCACGGGCCAATCCCTCCGCGACACCAAGCTGGGAGACTGGCTCTCCAACGACGAATTGCTGCAACTCGACTGCACCGTGTTGGTCCCCGCCGCGCTATCCGAACAGATCACCGAACGCAATGCCGCCAAACTGCGCTGCCGGATTCTTGCCGAAGGCGCGAACGGTCCGACAACCCTGGAGGCCGACCGCATCCTGCAGGACCAAGGAGTCTTTATCATTCCGGACATCCTGGCCAACTCCGGTGGCGTCATCGTGTCCTACTTCGAGTGGGTGCAGGATGTGCAGCGATTTTTTTGGAAAGCCACTGATATTCAAGAGCGATTGCAAGATATTCTGATCTCCGCTTTCAATCGGACATTAGAATTTTCCGTTTCCAAAAAGACTTCTATGCGGATGGCCGCCCTGATGAGCGGGATCGATAAAGTGGCGCAGGCGCATCTCCATCGTGGACTCTACCCATGAGTTCGCAACATCATGAGGGCGGAGATTACATACTACCGAAGGTTCTTGTTTGAAGAACTATGGTTAGTCGCGCTCGCCGTGATGAGATCGGCCGACAAGAGGGCACTCCTGTTCTGAATGCGCTCGTGACGTGACCCGGTCATCGATTGGCTATCGGACGAAAAGACATCAACAACTGATTCTGAGGTGTACGCTCTGTACGCTTGCGGTCCTGTTGCTCCATGCGCTAGGGTGGATCGGTCGGAACTCAATCAGCCTGGATCGTTGGAGATCGGCAATATGAATCGGGATGCCGTGCTGGCTCTCTGGGGAACCCACAAGGAGGAGCGCTGGCCTCAAATGGGAAACCAGCACGAGGGGCCGTTGATGACACTGGATACCGTGATCAGCGGATGCGTCGTGTATTTTCTCGATAGTCCTGAGGGGCTCGATATCCAGCGGATCAGTATCGTCGAAGATTGTGTTGCAGACCTGGATAACCTAACCGACGAGCTTGACGAAGACTGTCGGCCATATTTTCAACGGCTCCGACACCTCGGGGCCCTCCTCATCGCCACCCATCACACCACCTAACCTGTTCCATGTAGAAACGGCTGATATTGACTGGTCCGCCCCGTCACGTATTCAGCCGTTCTTGCAAGTTCTCCGGCCGTTCGATAAAATGTGTACGTACTGCATTGGCCCCACCAATTTTGCCAATACATTTCACTTGCCATACATCTTTTGAAACCCATGGGTAAGGAAGAGTCGATGAAGTATGTACTACGAGTCTTCACGCTAGCCTGCATAGTAACGACTGGAATCGGCGCATGGGTGTCCCCTGGCTATGGCGAGCTCTACGAATTGAGCAAGAACGACGTAATGGACCCCAAGGCCTTGAAGAGTGCCGACATTTCATTGTTTGGAGTCAAATTGGGAGACTCCGAAGCCAAAGCCTTGGGCTCTCTCGTCAATGAAAAGATTCCTGGAGTAAAAGTGGAACAGGAAGCCTCGTTTATCTTCTTGCTCGACCAACGTAAACCGACCGGTCCTATGGCTGGCGTGCGCATTCAGGACGGCAAGATCGACTTGATCTTTATCAATAATCGATTCTCTTATAAGACTCGCGGTATCTTTCGCAACGTGTTGAACAGTGAAAGCCCCGATGACGTGCGAAAAATATTGGGACAAGAAGAGTATGGGGACGAAAATGTAATGGGCGCCATACTCGCGTACGACAAACAGGGATTCGTCATCAACTATCTGGGGAAAGATGTCAATGTGGAGTTTTCCCCACCTCGGTAGTGATGCAGGCCTGATGTTCGCCCTCAACACGTACTTGCCGGTCTCGATCGCGTCCTATTCTTGTTCCCGGTTGCCAATGTAAATTGTTCCCGCTCCGTATCTCCCCTCTGTTTCCGCGCGCCGTATAAAGTCTATAGGCTTACGCCATAGCTCACAAAAGGACTCGAACGGGGCAGATCGCGGGTAGCCCTCGGCTGAGACGGCACGTCTCGCCTTTGCTTACGTGCGTATCGACTTGCCAAAACAGGGGGAACTAAATTCAGTGCGGAGCTTCAGCTGCCTGTAGCCCATAGGCTATGAGATTCGTCGCGGTGTTCCAGCGACGCTTGGAGTTGAGGATTACGAGAAGAAGATCGCTCCCGTTTTGGGAGACTTTGGCGATGAGACATCGCCCAGCTTTGGAGGTAAATCCAGTCTTGATTCCTTCGACGCCGGGAATACGTCCTAACAATCTGTTCGTATTGTGCAACACATATGCACGATGACCGTTGATAGGCGAAATGACCGCGCGTTCCTCACGGACCAACTGCCGGAAGATCGGCTGATCGAGAGCTATCACGCTCAATGTGGCGAGGTCTTCGGCCGTCGAATAATGATCCGGGTTGTCAAACCCGCAGCCATTACTGAAATGCGTATCAGACAAGCCGAGCGCCTCAGCCTTGGCATTCATGAGGGCCACGAACTGTGCTTCGTCGCCACCCACATGTTCCACCGCTGCAAGACAGGCATCATTCGCGGACACGATCAGCATGGCCTTCAACAGATCTTCCAGCCTGAAAACCTGCCCAGCTTTCACGCGCAAGTGCGTCTTGTGCGCCCGTGCGGCATTAGGACTGATCGTGACAAAGTCATCCAACTGCCCCTTTTCCAGAATGACCAAGGCCGACATGATTTTCGTGAGACTGGCAGGGGACATTCGCTTCCCCGCATCGTGCTCATACAACACACGCCCACTGTTGAGTTCCTTGAGAAGAATGCCATGGGCTGGAGAGACTCGCCACGGAGGGAACTGGCGCGAAACCATCGCAGTCCGAACAGGAACAGATTGAACCGCACGCCCCTTCGCAAGGGCATTGGATGGAGTGAGAGCCCCGGCGGCGATCAACAGGAGACCGATGAGCGCCCAAACCGCGCAGGCGAAAAACCCAGGCCGATGAGACATCGCATGGTTTCTTGTCATCATGAAATCGCCGCTCCTGCTCATAGTGGATACGACTCCCGCACCTTTCCGCCGCGAAACCCGCTGTCAATCACTTTGTGGAAGAAGCGGAGCAGGTCGGCAAGGTCAATCCAAAACCCGCAATTCAAACAACGGGCATACAGCCGCCGATTCACCAACGTATAGTGCCGCTCAACCATCATGAAGCCGTTACATCTCAAACACTGCATAGACGCGTCTATCTTCAGATTCTGTGCCGATGCCTATCGAAGTCGATTCATCACCAATGCTAAGCACCCTGCCAACAATCCTCCACCAAAAATTGTGGTGCCAAATGAGAGGTACGCGCCGGCCCCACTACCGGGAGAAGCGCCGTCAAGCAGGTCTCGCACTCCCCCTTGTACCATCAGTACGGAGAGAGTGAGCAATGCTCCAATAGCAAACCACCATCTAAAGGATCTCACTGGTGTCCCCGAAACAGAGTGCCTAGAAGCCTGGAGACGGCACTTGTCGGCCACTGTAGCCGAGGGTCGGTAGGCTGTCAAGAAGACTGCCCTTTGATTCACTTCGCCCCTCGACTGACATCGATGGATCTTACGGGGAGGACACGGCGGGAGTAGGCACCGCTTTCAATCCTCGATGAAGAAAAACAGAGACGCTTCCATTGCCGTTGTCCGCCGTCACGAGTCCAGGCTCTTCAGCCTCCTTCGTGGTGACACGAAACGTCGCAAGGGCGAAGGGGCCTGGTTTTGTCCGATAGTTTCTCGGCGGATATTCGAAGGTCCCATCGCCACGGCCGTAGAGAATGGAGAGATCGCTCGACTGAAGGTTGACGATGGCGACGTCGATGCGACTGTCGCCATTGAAGTCTCGCGCAAGCCCAAAATTCGGTCCCGCATCAGCGCCGGAATCGTGCCCAGGTAGAAACGTCCCATTGCCTTTTCCAAGAAACGTCGTGAAGCTATCCTGTACCCCGTTGATCACCAGTAGGTCACGGATCCGGTCACGATTGAAGTCGGTGAAACTCACTCCAAGCGGTCGTTTCCCCGTCCGATAGTCGGTAGGAGGACGGAACGTGCCGTCGCCATTCCCCATCCAGATGGAAACCGCATTCGACATTGGCCCCCCGTTCGTCACGGCCAAATCGATCTTCCCATCGCCATCCAAGTCGGCCAACGCCACCGACGTGGGCGTATCGCCATATTCGTACTGCGCCCCATGGGTGAACTCACCGGTACCGGTTCCCAGGAAGACTTTAACCTTGTCGTTCCGCAACGCAACCACAAGGTCGGGCACCTGATCGCCGTTCAGATCGTCGCTGGCGATGGCAATGGGAGTCCGATGCACGGGATAGCGCGGCCCCTCTTCAAACTTTCCATCGACTCGGCCGAAGAGTACCGCCACTTCATCGCCCCCGGAACAGGCCAAGACCACATCAGGATACGAATCGCGGTTGAACATCCCAAGGGCGAGCGAACGGGGCTCTTTGCAGACATTCAGTTGAACTTGATCGTGAAAAGTGCCATCACCGTTACCTAGGAGAATCGAAAGAGTATTACTGCCGATATTGGTTGTGATCAGATCAGTAAAACCGTCTTGATTGACATCAGTGGGGGTAACGGTCGTGGGATTCTTACCGACTTTGTAACTGGCAAAGTAGTAGAAGAGGTCTGGTGGGGCGTAGGGATCTTGCTTGGTACAGCCGCTTGCCATAAGCAGAAAAACACTTGTCACCACGACCACGAGGTTCCTGGCCTTGCGCCTGTTGTGGCCGTCACCGCTTCCGATCACGCACTTCTCCTCGCGTGAGGAACCGGCGCCGCGGTTATTGATCCGTATGCGCACGCGCCCCTCAACCAAGCCATCCCGCCAAAATAAGCGTGGCCAGTATACAGACCACTGCTTTCTCCTGGCAATCAATCCAGCTGCCAACGATCCCCGCCAAACGCTGTTTCCCCAATCTGAGGCCGTTCAGCGAAGGCTTTGAAAATGGGACAGAGTTTAAGGTAGACTGCCAGTCTTGGTAAGGAGGACTCCATGAGCAAGATGATGAAGATTGAGTTATCGATGTACGGAATCGCCGAGATACTGCATTGGTGTCACGACCGCAATAAAGGCCGCGTCCCCGGGGTAGATACGGCAGGCTTCGATACGATGAAGGCGCTCTTGGCTGAGAAGCCGCAGTCAGGTGATTATTTTACCCTCGACCAGTTTTGGAAGAAGAGGGTCACCTTGGACCTGACCGAAGATGAAGTGGCAACAATCGATCGTTGTCTCTACGATCTCCCCAATTTCGATAGCGAGCCCCTTCCACAAATCCGGCATAAATTTTGGCCGCAACAGACGGCTGCCCACTAAGACGGCAGGGGCCGTCTCAAGACGGCCCCTGCCGTACCACCACACCGTTTTGTCCAGTCCGATATCGGTGGAAAACCATTTAAGGTGATTCCTTGCGTTTGTGCGAACTCGCGGTGAGAGCTATCTGAGGGAATGAGCTTTCTGAGACTACGGCTTCAACTCCTAATATAGGCTGAAGTCGAGGCTGAACGAAGATCGGACTTTTCCTCAGCCTTGACCTGAGCCGTAACCTTTCAGAAGACTTGCGGGCTAGAGCGTTCCTTCTCCCTTTAGATAACTGCGAAAGCGGTCCATCAGGTCGGCGCCGAGTGTCCCACCTTCCGGTTTCTTGAGGTCCGGATCGGCAAAATGCCCGCGAATTTCCTGGAGGCGTTTTTCCGCCTGCTCATTTCCCTGCAACCGCTTAGTCTTCTCCAGCGCCGTATCGAACGCTTCAAACGTCAGCTCTTTGTATCCAAACGAGCGAATCCGTTTAACAGCTTTCATCATGGCCTGATTCCGAAAAGTCGTCAGATGTTCCGAATCGATTTCTGCAAGCCCGAGCTTCCGCGCCCTGCGCTCGGCGGCCTTACGGATTCCGCTACGCACAAAATCAGGGGACGTTTGCAGCCGCTTCCAT
>JANNXZ010000150.1:0-1812 GCA_031409835.1 Nitrospirota bacterium | reverse complement strand
TCAATGGGATCGAGGCCGGCAAACTCAATCGCGAGTTCTCTGATCTGAGGGAGCCGCTCAAGAATGCGCTGGCGTCCAAGGTGCCGCAAGTCCAGCAACACACACCCATCAACCCCACGGCCTTCGACGATTTCTTGCCCGATGGCCAGTGAGACAGTGGAGCGAGTGGCCAGCTCCATCTGCTGCGGGGCATAGGTCTTCATAAACCGTTCGCCCAACGTATTCAGGAGATAGGCTCCTTCTCCGCGAGCCCCTTCGGTAATGAGGATACCCGTGCCCTTGAGTGTGGTGGGATGGAACTGGACAAATTCCATGTCCGCCAGCGGAGCCCCGGCACGATACGCGAGCGCCATGCCATCACCGGTATTGATCACGGCGTTCGTACTCGTCAGGAAGACGCGCCCGCTGCCTCCCGTGGCCAAGATCACGGCTTTAGCCCCGATCGCGTGCAGCCCTCCATGGATCAAGTCCCACGCGACAACACCACGGCAAGCGCCGTCTTCCATGATTAAGGATGTGACATACCATTCTTCGTACACAACAATGCGCCTTTTGAGCAGCTGTTCGTACATGGCGTGGAGGATGGCATGACCGGTGCGATCGGCGGCATAACAGGTGCGGGGAAAGCCCGCTCCGCCGAACGGACGCTGGGCGATCCGTCCTTGGTCGTCGCGGCTGAAGATGACCCCCAGCCGTTCTAATTCGTGAATGTCGTCAGGCGCTTCACGGCACATCGCCTCGATGGCATCCTGATCGCCGAGATAGAGCCCGCCTTTCGTGGTGTCGAAGGCATGCGCTTCCCAGGAATCCTGCTCTCCCAGCGCCGCATTGATACCCCCCTGCGCAGCCACCGAGTGGCTGCGGACAGGGTGGACTTTGGATATGACAGCGACATCGAGATCCGGCGGGACAGAAACCGCCGCCCTCATCCCTGCCAGACCAGCTCCGATGATCAGAATGTCGTGTATTTTCATGGCCTGCGCGTCCGATCCGTGAGACGTGAAACGTCAAAGATGAAAGGCTTTGGATAATCCTACGTTACACCTTTCACGTCTTACCTTTTACGGCTTTGATGTCTGCACTCTTACGTGACTCTCCGTCTGAAGGCAAGCTGAGAAACCATCTCACGGCCCTTGGAGAATAGGAAGTGAGCATGATATTCTGCTGGCCGCAAATGAGTCAGACGGTATACCGGCAGGTTAGAGATCTCAACCGACGAGACAAATCCTAAAGGACAAGACGAACGCCATGGCCACACCGGACTTTCTGAGCCCAACCGACACGTTTATCCATCGCCATATTGGGCCAACTGATGCGGATATTCCCGAGATGCTTGCCACGCTCGGCTTGCAGTCGCTGGAAGAACTGAGCGTGGCAACCGTGCCAGCCGACATTCGTTTGCGGAAGGAATTGGATCTGCCCCTTCACCGCGGCGAACAGGCCGTGCTGGAAGAGATCCGCTCCATCGCCGCAGAAAACCAGATCTACCGTTCATTGATCGGCATGGGCTATTACGACTGCATGACGCCCGGCGTGATTCAGCGCAATATTTTCGAAAACCCGTCCTGGTATACCCAGTACACGCCCTACCAGGCCGAGATTGCCCAGGGGCGCTTGGAAGCCCTCGTGAATTTTCAAACAATGGTGACCGACCTCACCGGCTTGCCCCTCGCCAATGCCTCGCTCCTGGATGAGGCTACAGCGGCAGCAGAGGCGATGGCCATGTGTCTTGCCATTTCCCGTTCGTCCGGTCACGAGAGGACAGAGTTCTTTGCTTCGCAGGACTGTCATCCCCAGACCATTGCCGTGATG
>JANNXZ010000149.1:0-2309 GCA_031409835.1 Nitrospirota bacterium | reverse complement strand
GTGAAGGGGGGAAGTTTCAGAGGCTATGTGAGCGAGATCGCGTTCGATCCTGCATTCGGAACTCATGTGGTCGTGGTGGCGGCGCCCATTCTTGACGAGACAAAAAAGACAGTGATTGGGACGGTCACCATTCTGTTGCGTCGGGACACGATTTTTCATGCCATTGCCGAGAGGGCGATTGGAGCGACCGGCCACACGATGTTGTTCAGCTCCGACGGCGTACCTGTGATCTGTCCGATCCTGGCCCCGGAGGCGCATACGGTAAGGCCCGAGTTGATCGGCACACTCGGTGGGCTGGAAGCCGGTTGGACCATTGCCGCAGACGATTCGCATGGGGGCCAGAATGCCTTGATCGGATTCGCTCCGGTTCGATTTGGCGAGGGCTTGGCTCCAGGGAGCCTTGGAGGACATCGGTGGATCACTGTCGTGCGGCAGGATCCCCAGGAGACCTATGCGCCGCTCGCCGAACTCGTGGCGAAAGTGCTGCTCTTTGGGTTGCTCATGCTCGCCGTGCTGTGGGGGACAGGAGTGGTCGTCGCACGACGGATCGCCCGGCCCATACAGTTGTTACACGATGGAGTGCATGAAATCGGAAGCGGACGATTGGACCGGCGGATGGAACTGAAGACCGGCGATGAAATCGAAGGGCTCGCCGATGCGTTCAATCAGATGGCGGAGAATTTACAACAGTCGTTTGCGCAGATCGAACAACGCGTGGTGGATGTACGCCGTTTGGAAGAAAAGTACCGCGATCTGATCGAGCATTCTCCTGAGATGATCTATCAATTGAACCGGATCGGCCGATTCGTCCATGTGAACAAGACGGGGCTCGAGAAGCTGAAGTATACGCTCAATGAGATGCTGGCGATGAAGCTTTGGGATCTTGTGCCGCGCGGCCAGGAGCCGCTCGTCCTGCAATATTTGGAGCGGTTGGTGTCGCAAGGGCGCAGTTCGATGGAGACGGTATTTCTGGCCAAAGACGGTCACCCGATCGACGTGGAGATTCATGCCACGGCGCTGATCGATCAAGAGCGAGGCGGGCTGGTTCACTCGCGCGCGTTTGTTCGCGACGTGACCGAACGCCACCGGCTTGAGCGGCATCTGCAAGAATACACGACGACGCTTGAACAGGCCGTGTCGGAGCGGACGCAACAGCTCGTCGCCTCGCAGGCACGGTACAAGGCGTTGTTCGACTTGGTGGCGGACTCAGTGTTTATGGTGGATCCAAAGGGCATGATCGTCGCCGTCAACAAACGTGAGGAGCAAGCGCTGGGGTATGCAGAGGCGGCTGTGGTCGGCCGCAGTTTGCTCGACATCGTCCTCTCCGGTTATCACGATTCATTGCGCGGATGGCTGAGCGACATCATTTCTGGGCAGCGGAACGTGTCCACCCAGGAGATCATGGTGCGCCATACCGGCGGACTGGACATGCCGGTCGAAATGAACTTGATCCCTGTTGGAGAGGCCAGCCAACTCTTGGTGATGGTGCAGTTGCGGGACATTACCGACCGAAAGCGGCTCGAACGGCAGCTGGACACGTATAGGGAGGAGTTGGAACATAACGTAAAAGAGCGCACGCGGGAAATTGAAGAGACCACACAGTATCTCGAAAATCTGCTCGAAAACGCCAACGATGTCATTTACACCCTCGATACCGAGCAGCGATTCACCTACGTCAACAGCAAGATCGAAGCATGGGGCTACCGGAAAGACGATCTGATCGGGCGCCCCTACCTCGCTCTTCTCTCCAAGCGCCATCGCGGGAAGCGTCTCAAGAGCACCTTGGATATCGGCGCGAAGCAGGTCTATGAGGTCGAAGTGGTGACGCGCACGGGAGAGCCGAGGGCTGTGATGGTGAGTGTTTCCCCGCTGCATGGGGTCGAGGGAGCGATCCTGGGCGTGCTGGGCATCGCGCGCGACATGACGGAGACCAAGAAATTGGAGCAACAGATCAGGAACTCGGAGAAACTGGCCTCGGTCGGAAAGCTGGCAGCAGGGGTCGCGCATGAGATCAACAATCCCCTGGGGGGCATCCTCAACTGTCTCTATAATTTACGGAAGGGGGCGTTGTCGCCGAGCCGGCAAGAAGAGTATTGGTCATCGATGGAAGACGGCGTCCGGCGTGTGCAGAAGATCGTTCGGCAGCTCCTCGATTTCTCTCAGCAGCATGAGCCTGCATTCGCCCTGACGGACATCAATCACGTCGTGGACCGGGTGTTGGCCTTGACGACGCATCTCTTTGCCCCGAACCAAATCGTGCTGGAAACGGGATTCGGCCAGGGGCTGCCGAATGTCATGGTCGATCGCCA
>JANNXZ010000148.1:0-6318 GCA_031409835.1 Nitrospirota bacterium | reverse complement strand
AGCGACTACACCTACCGGCAGATTTACTATCAATCGATCCGGCAAAAAAAGACGGACTATCTCACAGCGCATGACTATCTTTGGCGGTGGGACACCGATTGGTTCTGGTGCTCCAAACAATTTTTCCTGCAGTACTCCGTGATGCGGTGGCTCTGGGGGAAAGAACGGCTTAGTTCCGCGGCGTATTGGAAGGTATTGAAGTGGTTCCGTCACTCACGCATGGCACAATGGGTTGCCGGGGCAATTCGGGGGCGGCAAGAAGCCGTCATTCAGGATGTCGAAATTCCGATCGAGCATGCGCCTGAGTTTGCACAGTTCTTCCATGAGGAGATCGGAATCAAGCCGGTCTGGATTTGTCCTGTGACTGCCTATAATCCGTCGGCCTCGTATTCGTTGTATTCCATGAAACCCCACAAACTGTATGTCAATTTTGGATTCTGGGACGCGGTGAAGACCGATCACGAAGAGGGATACTTCAATAAGGCCATAGAGGCCAAGGTCCGGAAGCTCGATGGCCAAAAATCCCTCTATTCGACCTCGTTCTACTCCAGAGAAGAATTTGGAGAGTTGTACAACGAAAGAGGCTACCGCAGACTTAAGACTCGCTACGATTCCACGGGCAAACTCAACAATCTTTATGAAAAGTGTGTATTGAAGAAGTAGCGAAGTTCCGCACCACATCTAAATTCATGCGCCTGGATATCTCCTAACTCGCACTATTCACGAAGACTTTTACTGTAACCGCCGATCCGCTGCTCTTGCATGTGAAGCGCAGGATGGAATGAGTGCGCCTGTATCGTTGCATGCGAGATACGCTTCACGAGGAGCACACGTTCAAGCGATTTTGTCGCAAACCTTCGTGAGTAATGGGGGTTATCGGTCCAGTCGATAACTCATGGGGATCTTGATCGTCATGCGTGGTTGTCCTAACGGGTGCGGTAGATGGAACGGGGCTGCTTGCCGCATGGTTTCAACAGCGGCCTTGTCGAGCGCGGGGTATCCTGAACTCTGAATGACTTCCACCTCGCCTAGACTCCCATCCTCATTGATCACAGCTTTGACCACAGCTTTCCCTTCGGCCCGATCGACACGAGCTGAAGCGGGGTAGCGCTTCAATTCTTCCACACGACGTAAAATCGCTTCAGAAAGCCATCCATAGTCGCGCTTAGCCGGGACGCTCATTGGTGTCGAGGAAATGGCTGCCATTTGTGTCGGTGGGGAGGGTTGATCAGATTGTGCGGTGTGTCCGAGAATTGCGGACGGCGTGCTCGGTGGTGCCGTTTGGGCATCAAATTCCGCAGTGACTGCTGTTGGTGCGTCTGCCGGTTTTACAATGGATGTGGATTTGGCGGTCATCGGCGCCACAGTCTCATGTTTGATGGGCTCAGCCGGTAGTGCTGGGGTTGGTGCGGGAGATTCGGTCATTACGGCAGCGCCGGTCCGCGCCGAAATCGAAGGAGTCATCTGTTGCGTAATCGGCTGGGGTGACGAGAGCGTCTGCATCGGCACAGTCTGCTGCACGGGGGGAGAGGGAGCCGAGGCCGGCGGTGGAATGGATCGAGACGGGGCCTGGTTCGAGGATGATGTCGTTGGTTGAACCGATTGCGTTGGCGATACCATGGCGACGTTCCACTTGAAGGCCTCGTCCTGCGGCGCGAGTTGGACGTGTTTCACAAACAGCATTGCTGCGAGCGCCATGGTGCCATGCAAGAGAATGGAGACGAACCATCCCTGGACGTGCGCGTCCTTATGGCTTCCGGAACGATGTGCCTCAGTAGCGATCACAGGCGAATGACCTCTAGGCTAACTTGTTGGAATCCCAATCCACGCACTTCATCGACCACGGACACGAATCGTTCGAGCAGGGTAACTTTATCCGCTCGCACGATCACCGACGATTCTCGAGGTTCCTCAGCCAGTGCGCCTTGGAGCCCTCCTTCAGGAACGGTTCGGTTGTTGAGAAAGAGCGCGCCGTCGGCAGTCAGGGTAATGACGATGGGCGCTTCTTTGTGAACGCCGACTTCCTTCGCTTTTGCCAAATTGACTGGAATCTGCCCGCTACTGATAAAGGTGGCGGTGGTCAGCACGATGACCAACAGGACCAGCATGACGTCCACGAGGGGGATGACGTTGATTTGGTCAATGTCCCGCTGCATGCTCTTCCTTGTGTCGGGCGAGGAGTTCCGCCACCCTCCGCCGGAGTACGTTGTTCATGACGACGCAGGGAATGGCAACCATCAGTCCGACCGCCGTGGCTTTCAGCGCAAGGCTGAGACCGATCATGATAGCGTTGACGGCCATGGTGCCGGAGGTCCCCATCGTATGGAAGGTGAGCATGATACCGAGCACAGTACCCAGCAACCCGATATACGGAGCATTCGCAGCCACCGTGCCGATGATGACCAGGTGTTTGGTCAACGCCATCTCCAATCCCAGACTGTTGGGATATTGAGTGAGATCGACACGGCGGTAAAAGAGCCACCGCTCCACCGCGATAGCGACCGTCCAGACACTGAGCGCCAATAGGAGTCCAATCACTCCATAATCGACTAGGTCTTTGAGCGCGTTCATGGGCGGGGGCCTCGTTTCTTAGTAAGACACAGACCGGCAGGCTAGGGGCCGTTGTAAGCGTCTATCAATGCCAGATCGTGAAAAAGCCTGTCAATGCTTTCGTGAGATCGGTCAGATCGGCTGCCTGACTTATCCCGTGGATTTCTCTTGCCGAAAGAGCACCGTATGGGTAGCCAAGACACGGAGTTCCACCGTCGTGCCCACCTGATAGACGCTCGTAGAGCCTTGACTGCTATGGACAATTTGACCGGATGGGAGGCTGACCGCATACAGATTCTCTGAGCCATGAAACTGGCGAGAAAGGACGCGTGCGCGGGCTCCTTCCGTGGGGACGAGGTGAATGTCGTCCGGCCGAATCATGACGACCACGGCGGTGCCGTCGTTGCACTCGATCGTGTCGGGGAACTCTCCCAGTTCGGTATGGACCATGCCTTGAGACACGGTTCCAGGAATGAAATCCGCCTGACCGACAAAGTCGGCGACGAAGGGCGTGGCCGGCATGTGGTACATCATTTCCGGCGTATCGAATTGCTCCAAGCGGCCCTGGTTGAGTACGGCAATTCGGTCGGCCATGGCAAAGGCTTCGTCATGATCGTGTGTGACGAGCACGGTCGTCGTTTTCGTCCGGCGTAACAGGTCGTGCAGCTCTTGGCGCATGCGTCCTGCCATGTCGGGGTCCAAATTGCTGAACGGCTCGTCGAGCAGCAGCACGACAGGATTTTGAACGAGGGCGCGAGCGAGCGCGACCCGTTGTTGTTGGCCGCCCGATAATTCGTGCGGATACCGCCGCTCGAATCCCTCCAGTCCTGTGAGGCGCAGCATTTCCTGCACCCGCTCGGAGCGGACGCTCCGAGCAAGGTGGCGGAGGCCGAAGGCAATGTTGTCCTGTACGCGCAGGTGGGGGAACAGCGCATATTCTTGAAAGACCATTCCAACGCGCCGGTTTTCCGTAGGGGTCATCATATCAGGCGACGACACGAGTTGGCCGGACAAGAAAATCTGACCGGAGCGAACCGGTTCAAATCCGGCGATCGCCCGCAGAATCGTCGTTTTTCCGCATCCAGAGGGACCGAGCAGGCAGAGAATTTCCCCCTCCTTTGCCGCGAACGAGATTTCCTGGACCGCGGGGCGTCCGGTTTCGTAGGCGCAGGAAACATAGCGCAGCTCCAAGACCGAAGAGGCCGGTGTAAAGAGGTTACCCTGGATTGTGCCTTCCCCGGATGGGCGTGGCGCGGTGGAATGGTCTGAGATCACAGAGTCATGGTCCTTTTTCAGCATCCTGCTACGCTGCGCGCCAATCTTTCGAGACTAACAAAGCCAGTGCCGGGAGACTGAGTAAGACAATGAGGAGCGCGGAGGGAGCGGCGAGCTGATAATACTCCTCGCTTGCTTCCATCCAGACGCGAATGGCCAGAGTGTCGAATCCTACCGGCCGCAACAAGAGAGTCGCAGGTAATTCCTTCATCGTCTGTAGAAATATCAACACCCAGGCTACGACAAATCCGTTCCGAATGAGTGGCAGTGTGACCCGTCGCCAGGTGTCACGCATTCCAAGGCCCAGCGTGCGTGCGACCTCTTCCAGATTCGGCGACATATGCTGGAGCGCCGGCTCCAGAGACTGGAGCCCGGCTGGGAGAAAATGGATCACGTAGGCCACGATGAGGATCAGCACTGAACCGTAGAACACAGGGGCCAGTTTGGTAAAAAGGACAAGGACGGCCAGTGCTGCCACCGGTCCTGGGAGCACATAGCCGGCATAGGCGGCTTGAAGGCAACTCAGGTTCAGCACAGTCGGGCGGCGGCTGGCCAAGTAGGCAAGCGGCAAACCGATCAATACGCCTCCAGTGGCAGCGCAGGCAGCCAGGATGCCGCTGTTCCAGACGAACCCGAAGAATCGGCTGTCGAGTGTCGCCTGCGCCTCTGGCGACAGGCTCCAGTGAATCAAAAGCGAGGTTGGGAGCGCGAAGGCTGTACCAATGATCAGCCCGAGATAGCCGGTGATGGCGGCGGTGCCGAGCCAGCCATATTGACGCCGTTGAGGAGATCGGTAGCGACCGGTGGTCTGATAAAATCGGCTCCGTTGTCGAAACCACCGTTCAGTGATCAAAAAAATCAGCGCAAGCACGACCAGCAGGAGACTCAAGATGCTCGCGGCGGTATTGTCGGATCGTCCAGTCATCTGCTGGAACACGGCATAGGTGAGCGTCTGATAGCGAAGCAATGACACCGCACCGAAGTCCGACACGACGTACAAGATGACGAGCGCAACCCCGGCGGCAATCGAGGGGCGCATCAGCGGCAGCGTCACGCGCCAGAGAGTCGAGAGACGGGAGACGCCGCTGGCCCGTGCCACCTCCTCAAACGACACGTTCATGCTGAGAAGCGCACTTCGGCTGAGAAGATAGACGAAGGGAAATGTATCCAACGCCATGACAAGCGTCGCACCCCAATAGCTATGAGGCGAAAAGATTCTGGCCTGAGGGCCGGCCACGAGTTGCCAAAGATGCTCGACGGGGCCGCCGAACCCCAAGAGGTAGGAGTAGACATAGGCCAGCACGTAGGTCGGCATCGCCAATGGAAGGACCAAGGCGCCTTCCCACAGTCTGCGACCGGGAAACTCTACACGTGTCACCAGCCAGGCAGTCGAGACGCCCAGGACCAGCGTGATGACCGACACGCTGCCGGCGAGCGAAACGGTGTTGAACAGCAGTTCGGGAATGCGAGTCGCCCATAAACGGCTCCAGACGGCTGGATCAGCCGAGAGGGCTTGTGCGGTGACATAGCCGAGCGGCAACAGGATAATTCCGGCAGTCGCCAAGGCGAAGAGTTGCAGTGGCGAAACAAGCTGGTGGCGACTCGTGTTCACGATGGGTCCCTTCGAGTTACCGGAGACCCACTTGTTCGATCAGGGTGAGCGTCGGCTCGCGCAGTTCGGCGAGTTTGGAGAGGGGGACCAGCGCCGCACGGAAACTCTTTCGGTCTACCAGCGCCGGGTCTGCCTTCACGTCTTGGTGGAGAGGATACTCCTTGTCGAGATCTGCAAATAGCTTTTGCCCCGCTTGAGCGACTAAGAACTCTACGAGCAGCTTGGCGCTGTCGAGGCGCTTGGTCGACTTGATGACGCCGACCCCGGCGACGTTCATGATCGCTCCCATGCCGCCCTCTTGCTGGTCAGGCATCACTACTGCGATCGGCGTCCCCGGTTGAGCGGCCAGATGACGGTACACGTAGTAGTGATTCACGATACCCAGCGCGACTTGTCCCTTGGCGACGGCATCCACGATCTGCGAGCTTTTCTGGTAGACCTGGTTGTCCGCATTGGTCTTGAGGCCTTGCAGAAACTGCCTGGTCTTCTCCTCGCCGTAAGCGGTGCGGATGACCGACACGCCCGCTTGCAGATACTCGCTGCCGGAATTCGGAATCGCAATCTTGTCTTTCCATTTCGGGTCGGCGAGGTCGAGGAGCGACTTCACTTGGTCTGGTTTGACCATCGTGGTGTTATACGCCACGATCAGAATCGTCCGGAGAGTCCCACCCACGCGTTATCCGATGCGCGAAACTGTGACGGGATGGCTCGTTCAACTTCCCGCATATTCACATCGAGCTGCTGTCGTCCGGCACGACTGAATTGGTCAATCGGCTGAAGGCTGAAGGCGACCGCACATCGGCAGATCTCTTAATTACCAACGACGCCGGCAGTTTAGAGCTGGCCCGAACAGCAGGCCTCCTCCACCCATTGAATATGCG
>JANNXZ010000147.1:0-1807 GCA_031409835.1 Nitrospirota bacterium | reverse complement strand
GGCTATGATCAAGGAGGCGCTGGAGTATCCGTGGCTCAACAATTTCTCCAGCTCAAAGCGGCGCCAGCCGGTCGTCGTCGTCGGAGCTATCCAGAACAGCAGTCATGAACATATCAACGTCAGTACGTTTGTGGCCGATCTTGAGCGCGAGCTCACGAATTCTCAAAAAGTGACGTTTGTGGCAGGAAAGGGAGATCGTGAAGAGCTTCGCACCGAGCGTAAAGAGCAAGCGATGTACGCGCGAGAGGATACGCAGAAAGCGCCGGGAAAAGAGATCGGCGCCGATTACATGATGAAGGGCACGATTGCGACAATTCTCGATGAGGCCGATGGGACGAAGGCGGTATTCTATCAGGTCGATTTGCAGATGGTGGATTTGGAGAGCAACGCCAAGGTCTGGTACGGTCAAAAGAAGATTAAGAAAGTCGTCGAAAAGAAACGTTCGATCTTTTAGGCTCTGCGACATCCGTTGAGCCCACTTGCCTCATGCCCCACCGCCTGTATTCCGGCACGGTGGGGCTTTTTCATTTCTACGCAGTCTCTCTTTGCCGTGCTGGCGTTCGTGCTGCTTGTTGGATGCGGTCCCTCGGTCAACCGATATCTTCTCATCGATGCGAGCCTACGCGCTCACGACCCTAAGGGCGCCGATGCCATTGTCGCTGCGGCTGAGAAAGACTATGGCTCAAAAAGCCTTGTGCTCTATGGCATGGATCGAGGGATGACCCTTCAACTCGCCGGCGACTATCAGCAGAGCAACATGGTATTGGAACAGGCTGAGGATGAAATAGATCGTCTCTACACTCGAAGGATCAGCACAGAAGCTCTTGCGTTCATGACGAACGATACGGCGCTACCCTATGAGGGCGATCCCTACGAACAGGTATTGATCAATGTGCTGAAGGCACTCAATTATTCGGTGCTGGGTCAGTGGCAAGAAGCCCTGGTCGAGGCCCGGCGTATCGACCACCGACTCAATGTCCTGTCGGATCGAATCCAGGAGAAGAATGCGTATCGGGAAGACGGATTTGCGCGCTATCTGAGCGGCATTCTCTATGAAAGCACCGGCGATGTGAACAATGCGTTTATCGCGTATCGGAAGGCGTATGAGACCTTCGATGCCACCCGTGCATGGTCGTACACGGCCGTTCCGTCCCAGTTGCGGGAAGATTTGTTACGAACGGCCGAGGCGCTGCACTTCACTCAAGAGTTGGCCGAGTACCGGCGCCTGTTTCCCGATACAAAGTGGGATACGAGTCAGTCGTTAGAACCGCTCGCTCAAGTTGTTGTGATCAGTTATAATGGCCGCGCGCCACGTAAGGAGGATCAATTTCTTGACCTGCCGATTAGTCTCAATGCACTCCAGTTGGTGCTCCTCAATCGCGGGATTTTGCGGCAGAATCGGCAGTCCAACCAGGCTGTGGACAGTGTGTTGTATGGACTGAACGGACGCGTTGTGCGAGTGGCTTTGCCACGGCTCGTTCCGCAAAAGACCCAAGTCCCTGTCGATAGGGTGAGCCTTATCCCGGATGATAATGGTACGCGGGTGACGCTGAACACGGAGTTGGTACATAACGTGACGGCCCTAGCAGATAAGGCGCTCTCGGAACGAATGGCTGGAATCACCGTGAAGGCACTCTCTCGTGCAGCCACGAAGTTCGCGCTGGCCGAGGGGACCACGAGAGCCGCGCAACAAGCAGCGGGAAAAGATGCGGGGCCGTGGGTCGGTCTTCTTGTTGGGTTGCTCACGAAAGGTCTCGCGGTGGCATCGGAGGAAGCCGACAAGCGGAGCTGGCAGACGCTGCCCGAT